>JBBRGP010000006.1:0-25593 GCA_038224105.1 Desulfobulbales bacterium
CGATCTGCAGCACGGCGGGCTCTACGTGGGGGCGGCGCTGCTCGTGGTGCTCACGCCGCTGCTCGTCTGCGCGCCGCTCGCGCTTTGGCGGCGGACAGCAGCGAATGGGCGGTAAAGAGCCCGGCGCAGAAGACAAACATCCCGAGGAACATCACCAGATAGTGTTCCACCATGAATGAAAGAGTGCCAAGGGCAAAGACCAGGATGCCGGCGGTGATGGCGCGGGTCTCATTGCCGAAGTAGCCGATGATCCTCCGGACATTGAGCGAGACCAGAAGCCCCATGCTGTAACCGAGATAAAGCAGGCCCACCCCGGTTTCCCGGGAGGCGGGGTTGATCTTTTTGAGTTCGAAGGGGAGAAAATTCATGAGGGCGGCAAAGACGAAAAACAGGCAGAATATCGAAGCGTAGATCCACAGGTACTCCTTTGCCCGCAGCAAGGCGATAATTTCCGCAAGCTTCGGCCGTTCGTATTTCAGTTTGGCGTCCCTGGCCATGCCCTTCAGCAGATAGCCGTTCAGCAGCAATAG
Source organism: Desulfobulbales bacterium (assembly GCA_038224105.1). Lineage (GTDB taxonomy): Bacteria > Desulfobacterota > Desulfobulbia > Desulfobulbales > Desulfocapsaceae > Desulforhopalus_A. The sequence goes on from JBBRGP010000006.1 coordinate 531, forward strand.
CAGGCCGAGAACAAAAAAGAAAAAGCGCCAGCCGAAAAGATCGGTGCACAAACCGGATAAGAAGCGGCCGAGAAAACCACCAACAATGGTTGCGGCGATATAGGCTGCGATGGCCTGCTGGACCTTTTCCGGAGGCGAGGTGTAGCTGATATAACTGACCAGCGAGGTGAGGATGGCCGGAATCATCAAACCCTGCACCCCGCGAATCGTCAGGAGGGTGTGATAGTCATCGGCCATGGCGAAGAACAGCTCGAGAATGCCGAGGACAAACAGCGCCCAGCGCAGCATGACCTTGGCGGAGAAGGCTTCGAGGAGGTAGCCGTAGACTAAGGGAGCGAAGCCGAGCGGGGCCATCATCAACGTCGTAAAGAGGATGGCCTGGAAATTGCTCAGTTGAAACTCGGCCTTGAACAGTGGTTGGATCGGTTGCGCCGCATACAGTGAACAAAACGTCACAACCGTGGCAAAGTACAGGAGTTTGCTGGCCGAATCAGTCACAAGGCTTCACACACGGGCAGAGAGATCTGAAACGAAGGGAAAGATCAGAGCAAAGAATCGAGTATCCGCTGCATGGCCGCCAGGTCAAAGGGCTTGGCGATGACTCCGGTAAAGCCGTGCTTTTGGAAGTTGAGCATGATCGGATCGTTTGAATAGCCGCTCGAGACAAAAACCTTGGCTGCCGGGTCGGCGGCGAGAATTTCCCCGACAGCCTCCTCTCCCCCCATGCCGCCGGGAATGGTGAGATCCATAATTATCGCATCATATCCTTTCCCGCCGTCCCTGGGATTGGTGTATTCTTTGACCGCTTCCGCGCCATTTGCTACCCAGACGGCATCGAATCCCAGATATTCAAGCATCTGACAGGCAATTTCCCCGACCATGTCCTCATCGTCCATGACCAGAATTTTTTTTCTCGGCTCTTTCGTTTGCAAAGGGAGTCTCCTCTGACTGCCTGAATGATAACCGCAACACGCTCTCACTTCTGGTAGTATGCCAAATTAAAAACTCATCAGTCAAGGAATTTGCCGCCAAAAGGGGCAAGAGGGCGGCGCCCTTCTTTGACATGCCCGCACTGGCAAGGTATGATAAGAAATCCGGTAATTATACAGTGTTTTGAGTTATTCTCGTCCATCGCCCCCCTGCCTGCAGCCTGGTCATGGATCACCCGGAACAGCCGCGACCTGGTAGCGCTTTCCCAGCGCTATGGTGTCAATTTCAAGGAACTCATCGAAGTGGCGAGGTGGAACAACCTGAGCCTTGCTAAAAGATTCCTGGCCATTTTCCGCCAAGACCTACAGGACGTTACCGGAGGGTATCCGGCCTTCGGCGATCCTCGCCCGCTGATCGATGAGATCGGCGATTTCCTTCTGCCAGTACTCCCGCGAGCCGAAACCGTCGATTGCCCTCGTGACTCCGTCCGCATCCACCTGGTGGGCGCACCAGGCCATGTAGTGGATAAAGCGCATCGCCCGCAGTGGTTCGATCAGGCGCAGGGTCTGGCGATCAAAGACTCGAAAGGTCTCATATCCTTCCAGGAAAAGATCCAGTTCGACCGCTGCTTCGTCCGCCGTCCCCGGCAGCAGCATCCAGATATCCTGGACCGGACTGCCCATGGCCATATCGTCGAAATCGATGAGGTGAAAAGACTCGCCCGGGCGGTGTATGACATTGGAGAAATGGCAATCGCCGTGGATCCGGATCATCCTGGTCTGGGCAAAGAGCGGCTCGATATCCTCAATTATCCCTAAGACCGCGGCCCGAAGCTGGGGTTTGAGATCCTCGGCGACGCAGGGCGAGCCAAGCAGATAGTTGAGCTGGTCGAGCGTCGAATGACGCGGCGCCATGATGATCCGGTTTTTGGCCTTGCCCGCCTCCCCGACCTGGTGCACCCTGCCGAGCAGGCGGCCTAGCTGGAGCCACTCCTCCTCGGTGAATTCATCGCTGCTCCGCCCCCCGCATTTGGGAAATATGCTGTACAGCAGATTATCGCTCTCGGCCAGGGTCTCGCGGTCCCGGTAGAAGAGGGGGGCGATCACCGGGATCTCCTGATCCGCCAGTTCGAGGAGAAACCGGTGCTCATCGAGGATGGCCTTCTTTGACCAGCGGCCGGGCCGGTAAAATTTCACCACCAGCCGGATGCCCTCCTCGGTTTCGATCTCAAAGACTCGGTTGATGTAGCTGTTCAGGGTGCGAAAGAGATTGTTGCAGCGAATGCCCAGTTCAGTTTCGATAAGATTCAGCACCCGATCCGGTCCCAGGTCATGGAACCCACCCATTTGCGCCTGCTGCGTGGCCATAGTTTCCATCCCTTTTGTTTCTATCGGTAACATTTCCCGGTCCTTACCCATCTGGCCCGTCCCCGCAAGCAGCCCTGGACCACCGGAGATAGATAATAGTAGCACAGCAATACCATTTGCGAAAGCACCTGTTTTCCCCAGCCGTCGCCACCCCGCCGTCCGACCGGCACGGTTTCGTCCCAGCGGCCCTTGAAAAGACTGGGCAGATCCCGGGCCGCGGTGTATCTTCCCATAGACTCCGGGGTCATTCATGTCGGTGCAACCCCCACCCCAGAATATCATTACTGAAAGCATGACGTTCGCCGCTCATCCCTGCCCACCACCCGCTGATTGCCGGCCACCGGTCATAAAAAGCGGGGGCTATTGCCGTCGCTGCGGTCGGGAACACCTGCTTGGGCCGGGCAATACCGTCGAGCCCTGTCGCCAGCTCATGCAGCTTCTTACTGACCGCGCCACCATCGATCTCTTTGCCGGCGACTCAGTCCAGCTGCCCGCCCTGACCACCGACTGGCTGTTCGGCCCGGCCCGGGGCAAGATGTTCGGCCTGCTCGAATGCCGGCGGCCGGACGGATCGCCGACCATCCTCCGGGCATTTTCCGGGCAGTACCACGGCCATTGGCTGGTTGACGGCTGGGTGCCGCCGCTCTTTGGGGTCGAGGAATTTCAGGCGATAAACGGGACTGGGGAGCGGCAGATCAAGGAACTCGGTCGGGAAATTGCCGGCTGCGTCAACCATGCCGAGAGGTGGCTGACCCTGCGACAGGAACGGCGCCGCCTGTCCCGCCAGCTGATGCGGGACCTCCATGGCCTGTACCGGCTCACCAACTTCCGGGGGGAGACCGCAAGTCTTGCGGAGGCCTTTGTCGGCGAGACCGGTATCCCCACCGGCACCGGCGACTGCTGTGCCCCGAAACTCTTGAATTTTGCGGCGAGGCACCAGCTCCGACCGGTCGGCCTGACCGAGTTCTACTGGGGACGGGAGAACCGATCCGGCACCAGACAGCACGGCGCCTGCAGTGGATCTTGTCTGGAAAAATGTTTGCCGATTCTTGGCTTTATGCTCTGCGGCCTGGACGGGTGAAAAAATGACGGACACGCCCTTTGAGCGAAGAAACGGCAATGCCCGGCCAGGGTCGGCACAGGAGCTGGAAATTCTTTTTCAGGACGACGCGATCGTCATCGTCAATAAGCCGGGAGGCCTGCTGGCCGTCCCCGGTCGTGGGCCGGAAAAAGAGGACTGTGTCGCGGCAAGACTGCACCGCCTGTTTCCCGCGATGATCCCCCAGCCGGCGGTCCACCGCCTCGACATGTTCACCTCCGGGCTGATGGTCTTTGCCATGACCGCCGTAGCCCACCGCCTGCTGTCGCAATGCTTCGCGGCCCGTCAGGTCGATAAACGGTACACGGCGGTGGTGGCCGGGAGCGTTGCCGGCAGGAGCGGCGAGATCCGCCTCCCCTTTCGCCTCGACCCGGACCACCGTCCCCTGCAGATCTACGATGCCGAGTGCGGTAAGATGGGCATCACCCGCTGGCGGAAAATCGCCGTCGAAGGAAGGTACACCCGGGTCGCCTTTACCCCGCTCACCGGCCGCACCCATCAACTCCGGGTCCACGCCGCCCATCCCTTGGGGCTCGCCGCGCCGATTGTCGGCGACAGCCTTTACGGTACCGGCCGGGACGGTGACCGGATGCTGCTCCACGCGACTTTTCTCGGCTTTCACCACCCGGTTTCAGGCGAGCCGGTCGGGTTCCGTTCCGAACCGCCCTTTTGATGCCCGGTCGCTGCCCCGCCGGGCAGTCCCTCAACCAACGACGCTGCCGACGATCTGGTTGCGCCCCCGTTCCTTGGCGAGATAGAGATTCTTGTCGGCGTTCAGCAAAAAGATCTGCGGCGAAATGGCGCCGTCGATCATGGTGGTCGCGACCCCGATGCTGATCGACACCCAGTCGGCAACCTGGGAATAACGGTGGGCAATGGCCAGCTCGATGACTTTCTGGAGTGCCCGTTCCGCCACGCTCCGGGCCGCGGCGACATCGGTTTCCGGCAGCAGCAGGACAAATTCCTCGCCGCCGTAGCGGGCGACGAAATCGGCCGGCCGCATGAGGACATTGTCGAGGGCTTTGGCGATCTTCCGCAGAGCCATATCTCCCATGGCGTGGCCATAGTGATCGTTATATGATTTGAAATAATCGACATCGACCATGGCCAGGGAGAGCGAATATTTATTTCGGGCTGCTCGTCCCCATTCCTTCTCAAAGACCTCCTCGAAATGCCGACGATTGGAGATTTCGGTCAAGCCGTCGAGATGGGCCAATTGATCGAGCAGCTTGTATTGATGGACAATGCGCAGGTGATTGCGCACCCGCATCTTGACGATCGGCGGGGAGAACGGCTTGGTGATATAATCGACCGCGCCGAGTTTCAAACCATGCTCTTCATCGACAATGGAGTTGAGGGCGGTGACGAAGATCACCGGGATCCGGTTGGTCCGGTTATTATTCTTCAAAATCTTAATGACCTCATACCCGCCCATCTCCGGCATAACCACATCAAGCAGAATAAGGTCAGGCGGAGTATCGCCAAAGGCGTACTGCAGGGCCTGCTCCCCGTTTCTGGCAAGGATCGGAATATACTCCTCCTTCAGCAGATCGGCGAGGACCTTCAGGTTCATCTTCTCATCGTCAACAATGAGAATACGTTCATTCTCGGGCTCGGACATGCTCAGTTCTCACCTTTCTGCCGGACCGTCTTCAGCAAGAGGGCGGCCTGGGCTGCGGCCTTTTTGTATTCTATATCGTCGATCAAAACAGCGATCGCCTCCAGCTGTTCGTCAAAGCCGCTTCCGGTCAGAAGCATCTCAACCTCGGCAAACTGTTGTTCGGCGGACAACTCTCCCCGCCGCAGCTGGTCGATGAGGAGCCGCAGGCTCTGTTCCACCTCCCCGCCCTCGGCATCTGGCGCCGAAGTACCCGGCTCCGCCTTTGGCTGCTTTCTCGCGACGACAGGAAGGGCGGAGAGAGAGGAAAGCAGGTCATCAAGGGTATCGATAAAGGTCGCCAGATGATTCACCGCCTCCTCGCGCAGCTCGCTTCTCAAGGAATTTTCCAGCGCTTCCGCGGCTTGCCGGAGGCTAAAGGAACCGATATAGCCGGCAACGCCTTTGATGGCATGGGCCTTGTTCTGAATTTCCGACCACTGCCCGGCCACCGACATTTCCCGCAGGAGAGTGGGTAACGAACCGTAATTATTTCGAAAATCGTAGAGCATTTTGACGAAGAGATCAGTCTTGTAATCCAAAATTCTGAGGGCTTCCTCTCGGTCGATCCCGGGCAGATCGGGCAGCGACAGACCATCCGCCAAAGTGTCGGTGGACAACGGTTCGACCATGCCCTCCCGGGCCGCCGTTCTTCCGCGCGTGATCCATTTTTTCAAGGCGCGGTAAAGCACCGCCGAATCAATGGGTTTGGTGACATGGTCGTTCATACCCGCGGCAAGACTTTTGTCGCGATCGCCGGTCATGGCATGGGCGGTCATGGCGACAATCGGCAGATCTCGAAACCGGCTGTTCTGGCGGATCCTTCGGGTCGCCTCCAAGCCATCCATTACCGGCATCTGGATGTCCATCAATACCAGGTCGTAGCTGCCGCGGTCAAGGAGGTCCAGACACTCCCGGCCGTCTGAAGCAAGGGTGACATTCATCCCGACATCACGAAGGAATTCACTAGCCACCTCCTGATTGATGGTATTGTCGTCCGCGAGCAGGATATGCGCCCCACGAATGTCCTCCAGATCCGCCGTCCGGTACTTTTCCTTGATCGTCAAAGGTCCCGAGACATTATCGATGCCAAGGATATCGAGCAGAGAATTGAACATCACCGAGGCATAAACCGGCTTCAAGAGAAAACCATCAAGGCCGACCTTCTCCGCCTCGACAAATGCCTCTTCCCGTCCATTGGCGGTGACCATCAACATCGCCGGAACCTTGGCCAGCAGGGCGTTGGCTTTAATCCTTCTGGCGGTCTCGATGCCGTCAATGCCCGGCATGATCCAGTCCAGCAAAACCACATCGTAGGGCTTGCCCCGCGCCATCGCCTCCTCGAGACGGATGAGGGCCATTTGCCCGTCGACGGCGGTGTCGACCTCGATTTGCAAGGAGGTGAGCATCGCCGTCAACACCTCCCGGGCGGTCCCGTTATCATCGACGACCAGGGCGCGCAGCCCTCGCAAGGACTGCGGCGAATCAAAGCTCTCCTTCTGGCATTTATCGGCGAGGCGCACTTTCGCGGTAAAAATGAACTCGGTGCCAATGCCCGGTTCGCTTTCGATCCAGATCTCGCCGCCCATCAGTTCGGTGAGCTGTTTGCAGATGGCCAGGCCAAGCCCGGTACCGCCGTATTTGCGGGTGATGGAATCGTCGGCCTGGCTGAACGCCGAAAAGAGGCGGCCAACCTGTTCGGGATGAAGGCCGATACCGCTGTCGCGCACCGAAAAGCGCAGGGTGATTTGGTCCTCCCAGCGTTCCTCCAGGCCGACGGCAATGACAACCTCGCCGCGCTCGGTGAATTTCACCGCATTTCCCGCCAGATTCATCAGCACCTGCCCGAGCCGCAGGGGATCGCCGATGAAGTTGCACGACACCCGGGGATCGATCCGAAACAAAAATTCCAGACCTTTCTTCTCGGCCTGCATCCCGACGACATGGGCAATATTGGTGAGGATCTCTTCAAGATTGAAGGGCACCTCCTCCAATTGCAGTTTGCCGGCGTCGATCTTGGAAAAATCGAGGATATCGTTGATCAGGCGCAGCAGGGTATTGGCGGAACCAAGGACTTTTTCCATATAATTATGCTGTCTCGGATCGAGCGGTGTTTTTTCGAGCAGGGTGGCCATGCCGATAATGCCGTTCATCGGTGTGCGAATCTCATGGCTCATCCGGGCAAGAAAATCGCCGCGCGAGGCATTGGCCGCCTCGGCCTGTTCCTTGGCGAGGATCAGGTCGCGTTCCATCTGCTTGTGCAGGGTCATATCCATCGCCGTAAAAAGATAGCCGACCACGCGGCCGACCGGATTGTACAGACTGGTGACGGACAGACTGACCGGCAGATGGGTACCGTCCGTACAGACGTAAAACCACTCCTGGGCCCGGCTATGCTTCTGTTTGACAAACTGTTCGAAAACTTTCATGTCGTGCAGGCTGGAACCTGGGATGCCGCCGCTGACCATCTTGCCGTAACGGTCGAGTTCATCGGGAAGATGGAGGGAGAGGATATTGCGGTGGTTGATCATCTCGTCAGGTTTATAGCCGAGCAGGGTTGTCGCCCCCTTGCTGAAGAGTTGAATGGTGCCGTCAAGGTAGGTGGCGATGATCGACAATTGGGTCGCGGCATCGAGGACGGCCTGCCGTTCGGCATCGGCGGACTGGAAGCGATGGAGCATCTGTTCGGTCTGCTCGAACTGCTTGACCACGAAATCAGCGGTGATCTCAGCCGCCTCCCGGGCCACCCGGATCTCCCGGCGCAGCATGTCGATTTCCATCTGCATTTCAGCTCTCGATTTCTCCATCACCCGAGGCCCTTCATGCCGTAGGCGGCGATGGCAAGACTCAGCCTGGCGGCCCGTTCTAGCGTTGGCGGGGAACATCGCCCTTCCAGGCCGAGAAGAAATATCTCTTCCGGCAGTTCGCCCTCGCAGACCGCGGGAAGCACGGCAAGCAGATAGGGCAGGCCCGCACCATGATCGAAATGGACCGGGCTCTTTGCCCCTCGGATTTGACGGGCATCAAGAACGACGATTTCGTCCGGCCCGGTGAACCCGCGGACCGCATCGACGAAGACCACACGGCCGCCCCGCTCCAGCAGCGGCAGGAGGTTCAGGCCGGCCAGACCGCCCTCGATAACCTCTACCCCGGCGGGCAGAGAGGCTCTCGCCCGAAGCCGGTCGTGAACGAGAAGGCCACTCATATCTTCGCTCATGAAGCGGTTGCCGATGCAGATTATGAACCCTTTCACCGATTCAACCCGATGGGCAGTGTCCCTTTATGCTCACCCTTTTGCAGACAGTGGACCGCGCAAACCAGACAGGGATCGAAAGAACGGACGACATGCCCTGCCTCGACCGGATGATTGATGTCGCGGATCGGGGTGCCGATCAACGCCTCTTCCCAGGCCCCGCGCACCCCATCCTTATCGCGCGGGGAACCGTTCCAGGAAGTGGGGGTGATGATCTGATAGTGGGCGATTTTTTCGTCCTGGATTTTCACCCAATGGCCGAGTGCCCCGCGGGCAGCCTCAATCATCCCCGCCCCTTGCCCATCGGGGATGGTCTTGACGGGGTCATAAAAACTGTCTTCGCGCTTTGCCACGAGTTCCTCGAGCCAGGTCATCATCGGCGTCAGGAGACCGGCGGGACGCACGAAACGGGCAAGTTCCCGGGCCAGGACATTGGCGCCACTCCTGCTTACCAGGTCCTGGAAGAGCGGGTTGCCGTCGATCACCATTTCGGCCAGGGGCCCGGTTTCCACCGCCTCCCCGCCATAGCGCGGGGCCTTAACCCAGGAGTACAACTGGCCGCTCTGGCCTGAGGCGTAGGGTTTGGTCTTGCCGGCGAAGGGGTGCAGCGGCCCGGTTCCCTGTTCATACCAGGAGTGACAGATGTCCTCGGTGATCTCGGTGGCCTCGAAGGGAAAAATCACCGTTCCCTGGGCACAGCCGGCCGCCGCCAGCCGCCCGCCGACCCCCGGCACGGCGGTCGAAAGCGGCAGGGGATAACCGCCGTAGGAGAGAAAACGGTTCGGTCCTTTGCCAAGCCGATCAAGGCCGGCCTGGCGAGCGAAGCGGATGAAAAAGCCGACCTCACTCGCCCGATGCGCCGGATTTTCGTCCAGCCAGGCGTCAAGGTCGTCGGCACTTCGCACCGCCTGCCACCGGGCAAGGGAACAGCCGAGGATGGACTGCTCATACCAGGAGGAAAATCGTTCTACAATAATGCGGCACTGAAGAATCTTCGAAATCTCCGGGATGGAAGTGACTCCGCCGGGCACCATAAACGAGGTATGCGGCCATTGTCCGCCGATGATGGCCAGCGCCTGTATCAGCCTTTTGCTTTCACGAATCACCTCCAGGGCCGCCCTGCCCGCCAGCGGCGCGTAGCGGGCCGCCGCCTCCTGCCCCAGAGGGTGGTCGTGATAAGCGTCGCGGTTGGCAAAATCGACCATGAACATCAAGATCGTCTGGCGGACATCGCTCTGCATGGTCTCGATCATCAGGGCCAGATTCCGCAGGCGGCGGGCGTTGTCAGGGGGCGTAATGCCGGCGATGGCATCCAGGGCCTCGACCGCCGCGGTGAGGTGGGTGATGCTGCAGATCCCGCAGACCCGGGGGGTCATCACCAGACCATCCAGGGCGCCGCGGCCCTGCATCATTGCTTCGAAACCGCGATACATGGTGCCGGCACTCCAGGCCTCGGTGATTATGCCGTTCTCAACCTCAACCCTGATTTCCAGATCGCCTTCGGCCCTGTTCAGAGGGATGTTGATTTCTTTCGCTGTCTTTACCATGCGGTTCTATCCCTTGTGATGCGGTGAAAGTCAGAACTGCCTTTTTACCCGTGTACCCGACTAGCCATGCTCTGATCCTTATCGGTCCGGGGTCGTCTTCCGAGTGTCGGTATCACACCTTCGATTTGCGATTTTTCAGGTGCAGCGGCGCCGCGGCAGCGGCCATACCTTTATAGACCATGTAATGGGCACGGTTGACCCCCATCGGCAGGGAAAGCGGAATGCCCTCGATATTCGGGGTTTGAAAAAATGCGGTGGACCGCGGAAAATCAGGATCGGTGCAGCCAAAACATGGAACCCCCGCCCGGGTCTTCGAAGACTGCTGGTTCCACAGCAATTTATTGCAGGGCCCCGGCACCAGCGGCCCGGCGCAGCCCATATGAAAAAAGAGGCAGCCCATTTCACCGAAATCGGATTCCTCTACCCGATACTCATGGTATTCATTGCGGGTGCAGCCCTGGTGGATGGTGGTACCGTACCATTCAAGAGGTCGCTGATAGCTGTCGAGTTCGAGAACCACCCCCTGGGCCACGGACATCAGGGCCCCGGCGACGACATCGTGATGACACGGACATCCGGCCAGGTTGATCACCGGCTGTCCGGATCTGCCGGTGAAATCCCGGCCGAGAAAGCCACCCCGGATCTTTTTGGCAAACTGCAGTCCGGTTGCTTCAATCACATCGTCGGCGCCAAAGCCGCCGTAACAGGCACAGGTGCCGACCGCGATCACCACCTCGGCCTGGGAGGCAAGATGGTACACCCGTTCTTTTTTGGGATGGCCGTTGAAGGTGTGGAACATCCCCGTACCGGCAGGCCCGCAGATAACCGAGCCTTCGACGATGAAGATATCGAGGGGTTGGTTGCCGGCAAGTATCTCGTGGAGGAGGTGTTCATGGTCAACCGGGGAAATGTTGGAAAGCGAGGGGTGCCAGAGCAATTCGATGTCGAGCGACCGGAAAAGCTCAACGACATCGGGATATTCACTGCTCAAAAAAGAAAAGGTATCCCCGCCACAGCCGCCGCCCTGCAACCAGTACGCTGTTTTCACGCCTTGCTCTCTCCTATGCCCTCAACCATCGATTACCCGCAACGGGTATATAATTCAGACCTTTCATACGATTTCCAGTATCAAGGATTGGATGAAAGATGTCAACATCAGTCTTTTGTTTGTCAGTGGAAACGACCTTGATCCGCACCGATAGGATGCCTGCTCGCCGGAACCGGGCTCCATGACCGGGGGACGCCGACGTAAAAATAAATCTTGAAAAATTTTTCCAGGCCACATACCTAAGAGAGAAGGGGCTCCTTTTTTGAGTTACTCAAAAGGGAGTGATGAAAATACCGCAATCATTGGTCGGGACCAGGTGACAATGACCACAACCGTCGACGATTTTCAGATTTTCGCCAAACCGGCAGGCTCTCGCTGCAACCTGCGCTGCAGCTACTGCTATTATCTCAAAACGGAACATCTCCTGCCCTCGGCGCCGCCACCGCGGATGACCGACAACCTCCTCGAAACCTATATTCGCGGCCATATTGCCGCCTGTCCCGGCACCACCGTCCGATTTTCCTGGCACGGCGGCGAACCGACCCTGCTCGGCCTCGACTATTTCCGCCGTATCGTCCGTCTCCAGAAGAAACACTGTCGGCCGCACCAACGCATTGCCAACGGCATCCAGACCAATGGCACCCTGCTCGACGAGGAGTGGGCCCGTTTTCTCGCAACGCACCGGTTTTCGGTAGGATTGAGCCTCGACGGCCCGCGGGAACTCCACGATCTGTACCGCCTGACCAAACAAGGGCTGGGCAGCCACGACGCGGTCATGCGCGGCTACGCCTGCCTGGTTGAACACCGGGTGCCGACCGACATCCTCTGTGTGGTCAATGCCGATAATGTCATGTTCCCGCTCCAGGTATACCGCTTCTTTGTCGCCATCGGCGCAAAACACCTGAGCTTTCTGCCGCTTGTCGAACGGGTGGGGAGCGGAGTCAGCGACCGGAGCGTACCGGCGGAACCCTTCGGCGCCTTTTTATGCACGATTTTCGACGCCTGGGTTGCCGAGGGCATCGGCACCATCAAAGTCCAGATTTTTGAAGAGGCGGCCCGCACCGCCTTCGGCCAGGACCATTCCCTGTGTCTTTTTCGCCCGACCTGCGGCGATATTCCGGTAATCGAACACAACGGCGAGGTCTATGCCTGCGATCACTTTGTCGAACCCGCCTGGCGCGTCGGCAACGTGCTGGACACGCCGCTCGCCAAGATCCTGGCCGGCGAGGGGCTGGCGGCCTTTGGCGAGGCGAAACGGCGCACGCTCCCGAGCAGCTGCCGGTCCTGCCCGGTCCTGGCGATGTGCAACGGCGAGTGTCCGAAAAACCGCTTTGTCGAGAGCGCCGGCGAGACGGAAAAACAGAACTACCTGTGCTCCGGCTACAGGCTCTTTTTCAGCCACTGCACTCCCTTTATCAAGGCCGTCGCCCGGCAATGGCAGCACCCGGCCGAACCTGGCCGCCAAGCCGCCGGAGCGACGGGCAGGAACCAGCCCTGCCCGTGCGGCAGCGGCCGCAAGCATAAGAAATGCTGCGGCCGCCAATAAGCCTCAACCCTTCAACTTTCGGGTGAGGAACTCGATGGTCCGTTGCCAGGCCAGATCGGCGGCCTTTTTGTTGTACCGGCCACTGTTGGTATCGTTGTTGAAGGCGTGTTCCGCTCCCTCGTACATGTACACTTCATGCTCGACGCCGTTTTTGATTAGGGCCTCCTTCAACTCGGGAATACCCTTGTTGATCCGCTCGTCGAAACCGGCGTAATGGAGGAGCAGGGCAACCCTGATTTTCGCGACGTCCTCGGTCGGCGGCTGCTTGCCGTAATACGGCACGGCCGCGACGATATCCGTCGACTGAACCGCCAGCATATTGGCGATGGCTCCGCCCCAGCAGAAACCGACCACCCCGACCTTGCCGGTCGATTGCGGGTGGGTCTTGAGGTAGGCGGCGGCGGCGGAAAAGTTTTTTATGGTCTCCACCATGTTCAGACTGTTGATCATACTGACCGCCTTCTCCGGATCGGCCGGCGAGCCGCCCATCGCCGACAAGGCATCCGGGGCAAGGGCCAGAAACCCCTCCAGGGCGAAGCGCCTGGCGACATCCTCGATGTGACCGTTCAAACCCTTGTTTTCATGGACCACGAGGATGCCGGGCAGCTTGGCGCTGCCTTTCAGCCACGCCTGATACCCCACCATTACCCCGGTTCCGGCCGGAAAATTAATCCGTTCGGCCACCACCCGCGGATCGGCTGCCGCGACGATTTCAGCCTGCGCCGTGCCGTTTTCCAGCAGGGGGAGAACCGCATAGGCCGCGGCCACCCCCCCGACGACAACGGCCAACCTCTCCAGGAACTCTCTCCGGTCGATCTCTTTGTGGGCGTACTTGTCGAACAGCTCTCTTGCTTTTTTGTCCACCATGGCAATCCTCCCCTACTCCATTGCTTTGGTTATCGTCAATTACCCTTGCCGATTTCACAGTAGGCTACAACTGCTTTTCAGTAATCAATCATAGACCGGACCGGACTGCACTGTCAAGAAACGACACAGGCCGACGAACTGTACGCAGAGTCTGAAAAACCTCGTAACTTCGGTTTGATCGAGCCGATCGACCGTCCGATTTTTGCCCTGACCAGCTCGAATTTATTGTGTTATTTTACCCCGAAATGACTTTTGGGGGTTGACAAGCCCCCCCTTGATAGACTATTTCCTGGGAAGAATAAAATTGGTTGCCGGGGAAATTTTCTCCACGTTGTCTGTTAAAAATAACTGTTCGCACAACAATAACCGATTGATTATCAGGGGAAAAACTCACATTTCACCCTAGGAGAAGGAGCATGGCGGAAGCCTGACAATTTCTGTCCCATGCATGCTGTAAAAAAAGTACAACAAGCCGTAAAACGCTGACGAGAGAACCATGCAAAGACAAATCCGACCCTTGCTGTTTCCCAGAAGTCTCATTTGTATCGTTTGCTGCGCAATCATCGCCATATCGACTTGCCGGGCAATGGCTACGGAAAGCCCGTCCGATTCTTCACTCTCCTCACTTGGTCTCTCCGAACAGCGGTTTGAAAATGAGGTCAAAAAATACTTGGGCATCCCCTACCGAAGGGGGGGGGCCTCAAAAAAGGGCATGGATTGCTCCGGTTTTGCCAGAACGGTTTATGACCGGCTTTTAGGAATAGACCTCCCCCATAACTCCATTGAGCAATTCCGTTTTTCAGAACTCGAAAAAATAGATTCCCGTGAAATGCAGACCGGGGATTTGATCTTTTTTGCCAACCAAAAGAAGAAGCGGATTAATCATGTCGGGGTCTACCTCTCCGACGGCCAGTTCATTCACGCCAGCAGCAGCCAGGGCATTACCGTATCCAGCCTGGATGATAAATACTGGAAAAGGCGCTTTGTCGGGTCCAAACGGCACATGGCTCTCGGTGCCAACCAGGATGTCGACGAACTCCGCTTCGAAAGTTATCTGGAGATACCGGTGGGTCAGGACGGTGCACTTATCGCCCACAGTCGCGACGAATTCCGAACCAGTTCGCTGGCGCACCCAAACGACCCCACCACCTCCGACCTGCAGATCTCGCCTGATCCCCTGGGGCTGAACTACACGCCGCTCAACCTCTATGAAATCGGTTATGGCCAGACGCTCTTCGATGGTTTCGAGGTGAGCTTCAGCGGCATATACGAAAAGGTCGACGCATACTCCGCCTGGTCCGGACTGGATTTTACCAGCCAATATCTGAATTATAACCGTGATGGTTCCGCCGCCGACACCTCGGTGCGGCAGGGCCTGAAGCTGGCCAGCGATTTCCGGCCCAGCAGCTGGCTGAGCATCACTCCGTTCGTCACCTTCTTTGACTATTCACGAGAAAACACGGTACTTGCCGATAACTCCCCGAAACGCACGCTCGGGCTGAACACCTTGCTGTCCTCCATGGATAGCCGCTGGTCCCTGACCATGCTGTTGCAGTATTCGGACCGCGAAGCTCCGACCGAGATGTCAACCTTCGACAACATGTTCGGCTCGATGGATATGGCGATCAAACTCGGCGTCACTCTCACCGACAATCTGCAGTTTTCGATCATGGGCAAACATGATACCCGCACGGCCGCTTACGCGGTACACGAAGATTCTTCCTCCATGCAGGCCGCCGGCGGTCATAATGTCTTCCTTAGCTTTGATCTGAGCTATTAGTACATCGTGGGGAGTTAGCGGGACAAGGCGCTTGAGGACAGGGCGCGATCGAGGCGATCGAGCAGCACCCCCACCGGTTCATTGGTATCGATCTTTTGGCATTGCCCGGCCGGCAGTTCGTCCGGATATTCAAAAGTCTCTTTCTGGTGCAGATAAATCTCCCAGCGTCCGTCCGACACGGCATCCGGATCGGCTGCCCTCTTGGCCAGGCGCGCTTTGACGACCTCCTCCCCGCAGCTGCACCAGACAAAGGCGATCGTCACCAGCTGTTCAAAAACCTTACGTACCTTGTCCCGCTCCCCCCGACTCTGGTACGAACCGTCCAGCACCACACCGGCGACCGCCGGGTCCGCCAGGGCCTGGGCGGCCAAGGTCAGCATGGCCTCATAGGTTAAACGGGTGTATGCCGGTGCGTAGAGGCCTTGACCGACCGCTTCCAGTCGGGGCTCGGAGGCTTTAAGACCGGCCAGCTGCTTCCTGACCACGTCGGTATTGTAGTAAGGAAACCGGTGTTTTTCCGCCCAGGCCTTGGCGAGAAAGCTCTTCCCCGAGGCGATCAGGCCGAAGAACACCACCACCAGCTGGGTCGCTGCCTTATCGGGGCTCATAGTTTTTCGGCATATTCCTCGGCCAGTTGAAAATATCGGCCGGCGGTGCGCAATGCGGTCTCGGCCACCCCCTTTCCCATGGCCGGGTCGACCGCGGCAAGCAGACTGACCTTGCCGCGGACATAGGCCCGGTAGCATTTATAAAAATCGAGGACCTTCGGCAGCCCCGCATCTCCTGAGCGCTCGATAAAGCGGGCGATGAAAAACTCGCTCAAGGCGGGAAGGCCGTGAAAATCGAGATCCATGGCCAGAAATGCCACATCGGCGGCAATATCGATGAAACGGAGACTGTTATTGAATTCGATACAGTCAAAGATATAAATGTTCATGTCATCCGCCAGGCAGATATTGCCGGAATAGAGATCACCGTGGCAGTCGCGGATCCACCCCCCTCCGACACGCTCGGCGAAGAGCGCCTCCTCCTGCAGAAATGCGCCGGCGCACTGCTTGATCCGGGCATACTGCCGGGAACTGAGCGGCGGAGTACCGACAAACCGTTCGGTCTGGGCAAAATTATTCATGATCGTCCGGGCTACGGCACTGGCGATTCCGTTTTGCCGAACCTCCTCCCCCTGCTCGGCCCGCCGGTAAAACGGCACCAGAATATCGACGATCCGGGCGAGATGCTCCCGGCGCAGGCGCCCAGCCGCGATTACCCGATTCATCATCCCGGCCTCGGGCATCCGGGCCATCAACAGTCCGTACTCGACGATTTCGCCATCCCCGTTCAACCGAAACGAATGGCCGTCACGGCAGAGCCGCACCGTCTCCAGGTAGATCTGGGGACAGAGCCGCCGGTTCAGCACCAGTTCCTGCTCACAGAAAAACTTTCTTTTAGCGAGGCTGGAAAAATCGACGAATCCGAAATCGACGGGCTTCTTCCATTTATAGACATAGTCCCCGGCCAGCAGCACAAAGGAGATATGGGTCTGCACCAGTTCCACCGTGCCGACCTGATGGGAATAGCTCTCCGGTACCAGGAGATGCTTGACATATTCCGGTAACATGCTGTTATCCATTTTTTTCCCGCAATCCGAAACGGCCCCCGGCTATTCTCGCAAATCTGACACGCTTCATACACCTTTCGAACCTGAGTTCACAAGTCTTGGCCAGAAGTGAACCGGCCGGGGCAACGGATGATGCCTCCGGGTCATGGTTCTCCCTCAATAATACATTCGATCTCAAAAAAAGGAAAATTCCCGGCATAATTCCATGCCGAGTGGGCATGGTGAAACGGCGGTGGGCCGATACCAGGGATTCAGTCCTTGGTCTTGGTGTCCGTGGAACTGGCGGTGGACCCGGTGATGGCGGCGTAGCTGACCAGGAACTCTCGAATCAGCTCCTTTCTCTCCGGCAATTTCATTCGCCAGTAACAGGGGCTGAGCATCAGGATGCTGATCGCTTCTTCGGTTTTCATCGATTCCCTCCCTGGAAAAGATTTTTGTAGCTACTTTTTCGTATCGGACCAGGGACGGTGTTTCTTTATTTTACCATCATGGATCTGCCATCCCGATTATCCTTGCTGCCGACCACTGCGCCCGCTATGTTAAGGGACTCGGAAAATGTTAATATACCATAACGCATCCAGCCTTCGGACCATCTTTGACTGCAGCCTCAATCACAAAATCCTCGACGGAGCGCTGCTACGCCTGTGGTTTTGCTCAATCGCTGCAGCCAAATATAGCCCAAATCCTGGCGCGATCCAGGTATATTAACATTTCCCGAGTCCCTAAGGCCGAAAGCCCACTCCCATCCCTTTAACCCACTTCAGCCCGCCATCCCATGTTTTCATCTCGACTGCCGGACAGCCTTGAACCCAACGAATTCACCAAAATCCTTGAAGAAAAACGAGCAAGCGGGGCGATTATCGTCGATTTGACCCAGTCAAATCCGACCAAAGCCGGCTTCTCCTCGCGGCTGGCAAGCCAGGTCCCGCTGGGTGGCCAACAGTCCGGCGACTACCTGCCATCAGCCCAGGGCGCCAAGGTTACCCGGGAGGCGATCAAAGAATATTATCAGGGCAATGACCATGGAGTAATCGACAGTGACGACCTTTTTCTTACCGCCAGCACCAGTGAGGCCTACAGCTTCTTGTTAAAATTGTTGACCGATCCCGGCGACGAAATCCTCATTCCCGCCCCGAGCTACCCGCTTTTTGATTTTCTCGCGACCCTGGAAAACGTCAGGCCGACGCGCTATCTCCTGCAGCGTGACAACTCCGGCCGCTGGCGCACCGACTTTACCTCCCTTGTCCAGGGAATTTCCCGGCTGACCAGAGCGATCGTCGTGGTCAATCCCAATAACCCGACGGGGTCCTATCTCACCGCCGACGAACTGGCCAAACTGACGGACCTTTGTCGCGGCCATGGGCTGGCGCTCATCGTCGACGAGGTGTTTCTTGATTACCGCAACCCGGCCGACGCGGCAAAACCCCGCTCGGCAATCGCCAATACCGGCGCCCTGACCTTCACCCTCAGCGGCTTTTCCAAGATTCTCGCCCTGCCCCAGGTCAAGCTGAGCTGGATTCACGTAAACGGCCCGGAACCGTTGAAAACCGGGGCAAAACAGCGGCTGGAATTCATCGCCGACACCTATCTGTCGGTAAATACCATGATCCAGCAGGCGGCGCCCCGGTTATTTTCCTCGCAAAAACAGGTGCAAGAAGAGATCCTCGCCCGGATCGCCGCAAATGAACGGCGGCTGCGGACCATGCCGAAACTCGCCCCCGCTCACCGTGAGGGCGGCTGGTATGCAATACTCACCCTCCCGCCGGAGATTACCGATGAACAGTGCTGTCTCGAGGTATTGACGGCACACGGCCTTATCGTCCATCCGGGGTTCTTCTATGATTTTATTGAGAATAACTGCATCGTCGTCAGCCTGATAACGCCAGCGGAAGAGTTCCGCCGGGGTCTCGCCCTCCTGCACGGCTACCTCGATTCCCGCAACCGCCGATAACGTTCATTTGCCCCCTGTCGTATTCAGGAAGCCTGTTTGAACTTGATCCGCGGACGTCCTTCTTTCTCGAGAAGGGAATGGAACTGGGCCGCAGTTTTGTGCAGGAGCGGTACTGGGGAAAGCAGAGTCTTTGGTTATCTGTGGTATGGCATCGGGGCATTTCTGGCGAAAAATCCGCGTTTCCGCTACCTGTTCGGGGCGGTCAGCATCAGCAGCACCCTGCCGCCGCTGGCGCGGGAACTGCTGGTCTATTTTTATAAACTGAAGGAGCAGAAACGCAAACGCTATATCGAGGATACCATTCTTCTCTGACCTCGATCCCCGGGCCTCTTTCGTTAAAGGATATTACTGGCCAGCTCCGCCAGTTCCGAACGTTCGCCCTTGCGCAGGTCGATATGGGCGTAAAGTTTCTGCCCCTGCATCTTATCGATCAGATTGCTGAGGCCGTTGGAATGAATGTCCAGGTACGGATGATCGATCTGGTTGATATCGCCGGTGAAGACGATCTTAGTGCCTTCTCCCGCCCGGGTGATGATGGTTTTAACCTCGTGGGGAGTCAGGTTCTGCGCCTCATCGACGATCATGAACATCCGGACCAGACTGCGGCCGCGGATATAGGCAAGCGGTTCGATGGTCAGCTTATCCTCGTCCTGCATGGCCTGGAGACGCTGGGCCATGATATGTTTTTCGGAAAACTGGTCGCGAATCACCCCGAGGTTGTCGAAAAGCGGCTGCATATAGGGCTTGATCTTCGAGGCAATATCCCCCGGCAGATAGCCGATATCCCGGTTGGAAAGGGGGATGATCGGCCGGGTCAGGAGGATCTGCCGGAATCTCGTCCTGCTTTCGAGGGCAGCGGCCAGGGCCAGCAGGGTTTTGCCGGTGCCGGCCTTGCCCGAGAGAGTGACCAGCCTCACCGCCTCGTTTAGCAGGGCGTGAACGGCAAAAATCTGTTCGGCGTTGCGCGGGGTGATGCCGTAGACGCTTTCTTTGTTGACCCGCCTGATCACGAAATCGTTGCTGCCCTCGCCGCTTGCGACCCAGGTCGCCAAGGCCGATTTCTTGCCGTTGCGGAGGACCAGATACTGGTTGGGCAGCATCGCTGCCGCCGGACGGTAGTCCCGGCCGGTGAGCTCTCCTTCCTGGTCGTAGAGTTTGGCGATCAGTTCGGCGGGCAGGTCCTCCGCGTAGTGGCAGCCGGAGTAAAGGCGGGCAGGGTCGCGGACGTGATCGGTGGTGTAATCCTCGGCCATCAATCTCACCGAGCGGGCCTTCATCCGCAGGTTCACGTCCTTGCTGACGATGACCACCGGGTGGTTTTTGTGCTTCAGGGCGATCTGATAGGCGATGTTGAGGATGCGGTGGTCCTTTTTTTCAGCATTTGGAAAGATGATCCGCAGATCGGGGTGCATCTCCTTGTCGAGGCGGATGGCAAGCGTCCCCTTGCCTTCACCCAGAGCCATGTTGCCGTTGAATAGCTTATCGGCGCTCAGCTTGTCGAGTTCCCTGACGAACTGGCGGGCATGATGGTTGATAATCTGGGTGCCCTTCTTGAACTGGTCCAGTTCCTCCAGCACCGGGATTGGAATGACGATGTCGTGCTCCTCGAAATTGTAGATACAGTCGCTGTCGTGAAGGATAACGTTGGTATCGAGAATGAAGATCTTTTTCTTTTTTGGCATAACACTCCCCGTGTTGTTGAGTTTGACCTGGAGAGGAGTGTTCCTTGTCGATGTTAGAAAAAGAATAAATATCTTTTAGAGAGCGGTTAGCGATCGGCCGTTTCGTAATCGTTCGCTCATCTCTTTTTAGCAGCATTCTCATATTGACTTGTTATAAAAGTTCCTATGAATGCATCCACCCAATTTCCTGGTGCAGTATGCCGATAAGACCTTCGGCCTGGAGGAGTCCGGACAACGGTGCCTGCTGTACTCGGCGCCGCACGCCCCCTCCCGGCAAAAACTTTTAAACTCCCTCGTCCCGGACGACTTCTATTGCCAGCTGTTTATCAGCCCATGCCTTTCCGGCTGGGACCGGGGGGAGGCGAAATACCGCTACATGGAGCTGTGCCATAAGACGCTCTCCCGCAGCCAGCTCAATACCATCGGCAAGCTGAAGGACGCGGGCATCATCACCAACAATCTCGTGGTCCTGCCCAACACCTCGAACACCTGCCTGGCCAATAACGGCACCCATGTCTCCCTCGGCAGCCGCGTCCTGACCGCCATGGCCAGGGACCAGGGTTCGCCCTTTACGCCGCTGACCGAGAAATATTTCGGGGATCTGGTCATCAAGATTGTCGAACACTTCCTGCCGCTTTTTGTCAATACCTACAGCGCGGCGCCATACCGGATCGACTTCGGCGAATTTCACCCGGGGAGTTTTGGGGACAGTTTATCCAACTCAACTTTATCTCGCGAAAATTCCTTATACTGTCCACGGAGTTCCCCCCGGGATTCTCGCGGATCCCGAGATCGCCGCCATGCTCACCCGCCGCGTCGAAATTACCGGACCGGCGCAACGGCCGATCGTCACCGACGACCTCGCTCCGGTGGAACACTGCAATTCCTTTTCCTAAAATCCGCAATAATCAAGGTTGGAGCTCCCCCTCGGATACAGCGCAGCCATATAACCATCCGCATGGCCAGACTGATTCTTTTTGAAGCACCCGAATGGCCTATCCAATGCAAGGGTGAGGCCGCGGTGGCACAATGTTTTCGATTTTTTCGAACGCAGACCTTGTTATTATCTATTTGTTATAAATTACTCCACTTGGTAGTTTTACTTTCACATACTCCTGGGCACCGAAGTGGAGGACAATCTCCCAGCAACAACTTTTTGACCCGCTGTAACCTCCGGCATCTCTTGACTGTACGAAGACCAATCAGGCAATCCCGTTCTGGGAAGGATCAATTATAATAATATAAAGGAGATGGGAAAAGACAATGACAACGTTATGGAAAAAATTCGCACCGCTTTTTTTGTTGCTTATCGCCTCCGCCGGTCATCGGCGAGAATTTGGCGGGAAATGGCATCAGCCAGCTCCAGCAGGCCGACAGGGAATTCGATCCGACCCATTTCGTCGAAGTAGCCACCGATGTCTTTTTTAAAATCCAGGCAGGTTGGGAAGCTCGAAGGCATCAAGGAAGGTTGATAAGAATCGCCGCCACAATACTTCGTCAAAATTGTGCCGGCGGGGTTCTTGCCTGGGGGGTGTACTTCTTTACCAGGAAGTCGAGGTATCGCGATTTAGACGCCTTATCGATGGCAGTGGACTCTCTCCATGGCGGTGCGATCCGGCAGGAGGAGTAGCCTTCAGCGTTTTTTCCCGGCCCCGAACAGCCGGAGAAATTTCTCGGGGATGGGGGTCTCGAAACGCCAGAGCTTGCCGGTTCCGGGGTGGGTGAAGGCGAGGACCTGGGCGTGCAATCCCAGGCGGCGGATCGGGTTGGCGGCTGCCCCGTATTTGCCGTCGCCGATGACGGGATGGCCGATATCCTGCATATGCACCCGGATCTGGTGTTTCCGACCGGTTTCCAGATGAAGCTTGACCAGGGAAAATTCCGGACTTTCAAGAATTTTCTTGTAATGGGTGACCGACTTTTTGCCAAGCTTCTGGTTTTGCGAGGAATAGACGATGAGCGCCTTGCTCTCGATCAGCCAGGAGGTGATTGTCCCCTCCGCCGGCTCCACCTGCCCTTCGACGACGGCGACATAGGTCCGCTCGGCGATGGTCGCCTCCCAGGTTTCCTGGACCTGCCGTTTGATCGTCTCATTTTTGGCAAACATCAGCAGCCCGGAGGTTTCCCGGTCGAGCCGGTGGATGATGAAGATTTTGTTCTCCGGGTCCTGGGTCTTGACGTAATCGCTCAGGAGCGCGTAGGCGGTTTTGCGCTTTTCCTTGTCGGTGGCCACGGTCAAAAGGCCGGACGGTTTATCGATGACGATCAGTTCCTCGTCTTCATGGACAATTTTCAGGCCGGGCGCCGGCGTTGGCGCCGCCTCCTGCCGCCAGCAAACCTCTACCTGCTGGCCGGGGAGGAGGGGCTGGTCGAACTGGGTAACCGGCCTGCCGTTCACCAGGACCTGACCGGCTCCCAGGACCGCCTTGACCAGCTTGCGACCCTTCCGCGGCAGTTTGGCGAGCAGGAAGGGCAGCAGGCTCTCCTCGTGCTCGATGGTAAAGGCGTCGATGCTCTTGGTCTTGTCGGCGATAGGGCGGTGACCGGGGTTTTTCATCTGTCTTTCAGGGGGATATGGTGTTCGCCTCCGCGGGCGGTGAATGTCGGAATCGGCTGTCGCCAGTCTACCTTTTTTCTCACCCGAAGTCCTTCTTTATTCCATGAGGCGGAAATCGAAGCCGTCCCGACCAGGCGGCATCGCCGGGCAAGGTAATAAGCTCATTGACGCCGAGGGATCGAAGTGATAGCCTGCGTCAGCTGTCATATACCTTGGTAAATAAGCCCATGATGACATCGTATCCCGACCGGCGGGATAAAATTTTTGGGCAGTAATGAGACGCTTATGAGTTCAGTGTGGTTTGAGATCCTGTTGATAGTGCTGCTGATCCTGTTAAACGGCGGGCTCGCCCTGTCGGAGCTGGCCCTGGTGTCAGCGAGAAAGGGCCGCCTCGAACAGCTGGCCAACGAGGGCGATCGCCGGGCAGCCGTAGCGCTCCGTCTGGCCAACGCGCCTAACAGCTTTCTGTCGACGGTGCAGATCGGCATCACCTTTGTCGGCATTTTATCGGGGGCTTACGGCGGGGTAACCCTTGCCCACATGCTCACCAGGCAGCTTACCGGGTTCCCCCTCCTTGCCCCCTACGCCGCGACCATCGGCGTCGTGGTCGTGGTGGTCGGTATTACCTACCTTTCCCTGATCATCGGCGAACTGGCGCCGAAGCGGCTGGCCCTCAACAATCCTGAAAATATT
Source organism: Desulfobulbales bacterium (assembly GCA_038224105.1). GTDB lineage: Bacteria > Desulfobacterota > Desulfobulbia > Desulfobulbales > Desulfocapsaceae > Desulforhopalus_A. The sequence continues at coordinate 24,123 of JBBRGP010000006.1, forward strand.
GCCCGCCTGGTGGCCCCGACCATCCATCGTCTGGCCCGGCTGGCGCACCCGCTGGTCCTTCTTCTCGGCGGTTCCACCAATCTCCTGCTCCGGCTCTTCCGCTTTCGGCCTTCCGCCGGACCTTCGGTCACCGAAGAAGAAATCAAGCTGTTGATCAACCAGGGTACCCAGGCCGGCACCTTTCAGGAGTTTGAACAGAACACCATCGAACGGGTGTTTCGCCTGGCCGACCGGCGGGTGACGGTCCTGATGACCCCGAGAGCGGATATGGTCTGGCTCGATTTGCATGAACCCATTGAAGCTACCAAACGCAGCATCGCCCGGCATAAATTCTCCTTCTACCCGGTGGTCGAGGACACCCTTGAGCATATCGTCGGGGTGGTCAGAGGAAAGGAGCTGCTCTCTCTGACCATCCAGGACAAACCGTTCAATCTGAAGGAAATGTGCAAGAAACCGCTATTCGTGTCGGAGACGACGCAAGCGGTCAGATTACTGGAACTCTTCAAGAAATCCGGAACATACATGGCCTTTGTGGTCGATGAGTACGGGGCGATTCTGGGTCTTGTCACCCTGGGTGACATCCTCCGTTCGGTCTTCGACGAGGTCGACGACGGAATTACCGGCAAACGGGAAATCGTCGAGCGCGAAGACGGTTCCTTGCTGATCTCCGGCAGCCTGCCTCTCGATGAATTCCTCGATTACATGGAGATCAGGTGGCTCGAGGAAGAACCGCCGACGGCCATGAACACCGTCGGCGGTCTGGTCATGGCCAAGATCGGCGCGGTGCCGGCGGAAGCGCAGCATTTTATCTGGCAGGGCCTGCGCATCGAGGTTGTCGATATGGATGGCCGGCGGGTCGATAAAATTCTGGTGTCACGGACGAACGACTCCGCAAGTTCGGCCCGACGCACCGACAAATCGTGATCCGGACAGTCGTATAGATCGCCCGGCCAAGACTTTCGTGGATTTTATGCGGCCCATTCCTGGCAAAACATTTGGTGTTTTCTCCTCCCGGTGATATACCAATATCATCCACGGCACTTCGTGAGCACGTGCTTATGTATCTCTTCTTTGCCGCAGGGAATGGCATATGTCGATCAAGAATCTCGATATCCTCTTCAACCCCAAGCGGATCGCGGTTATCGGGGCAAGCGAGAACGACCGGGCGGTAGGATATCATCTTTTTCGCAATCTGATCGGTAAAGGCTTTAAAGGCATCGTCCATCCGGTTCATCCGAGCATGGGCGGGATCCAGGGCGTCGAAGCGTATCGCGCGGTAAGCGAGATCCCCCACCCGATCGACCTGGCCATGGTCGCCACCGACCCCGAAGACCTGCCGGCGGCCCTCGACGATTGCGCCCGCAAAGGCGTGAAATGCGTGACCATCCTCGCCCCGGATTATCGATATCGGGTCAAGCACGCCTGCCTTATTTCCGACCAGATCAAGAAATTGTCCTCCATGCACGGCTGC
>JBBRGP010000007.1:0-25270 GCA_038224105.1 Desulfobulbales bacterium
AACCTCTACGAAGAGTGCGAGCCATAATGCAGCGACGGTATTTACAACTCTTGGTTCTGTGCTTTTTCCTTCTGGCCTTTTGCGGATGCGCGAAAAAAACCACGGTTGTCCTCCTTTCCGACCCTGACGGCAACATCGGCCACCTGACGGTCGCCAACGCCGGGGGGACGGTTGCAATGAATCACCATGCCGAAGCAACCGTGGTTACCGGCCGGGAGAGCCGTCCCGGCACCCCGGCGACCATGGCGGAGGGACAAATTGCCGCCGGGTTTTCCGAGGTTCTGGCGATGGTGCCGCCGCAACCCGTCCATTTTCTCCTCTATTTCCGAACAGGATCGACGGATCTGACCCCGGAATCGGAGACCGTGCTGCCCCAGATTCTCCAATGGATAGGTTCCCGGAAGTCGCAAAATATCAGTGTCATTGGCCATTCCGACAGGGCCGGCACTTGGGACAACAATTTGCATCTGTCAAAGGAGCGGGCTACTGCTATAAGCCGCCTTCTCATCCAGGAGGGAGTGCCTGAGAAACTGATCGCCATCACCTCTCACGGCGAGGGCAACCCTGTAGTAAAAACGGCTGATGATGTTGCGGAACCCCGAAATCGCCGGGTCGAGGTTATCGTCAAGGAACCCCGAAATCGCCGGGTCGAGGTTATCGTCAAATAATACTGGCTGGCTCAGTATCTTCAAACATTTTTCCGGTTTCTGAGTAATGGAGAACACCATTCCACCGTCATCGTCGCCAGCCCCTCCGCCACTTTCGGTCAACAGAGATCTGCAGCGGACACTCCTGACTACCGCCTTCATCCTCGCCCTTGCCCTGTCAATCATGTATCTTTTCCCGCCAGAGGCCGTTCGCTCGCTTACCACCAGATCAACGGATTTTATCCTGAAGAGCGCCAAATCGCCGCCCGGCATGGATATCGCTCTCGTTGATATTGACGAAGCGAGTTTGAAGAAACATGGTCAATGGCCCTGGCCGCGCAATCTTTTGGCCCGCCTTCTCACCACAATTCAAGATGCGGGGGCGAAAAGCATCGGGATCGGTATCATTTTTCCCGAACAGGATCGAAGTACCCCGGTAAGCTGGCCGAAAGCCCTGGCCGCCGAATCCGGTCACCTCGTCGACACATCAAACCTTCCGGCGGAGGACCTGGACCATGACGTTTCCCTGGCCCGACGCCTCGCCGCCGGTCCCTTCGTCCTGGGCTACGAATTTCTCTTTGGCGGAACCCGGGAACCGGCAGCGGCAGTTTGCCCGATCACTCCGGTCACCCTGACCGGCCCGAGCCAGCCCACCAGGCCGGCGGCGGAGATCAATTTTCACCGGGCCGACGACGTTCTCTGCAATTACCAGCCGCTGGCTGAGGCCGTTTCCTCCACCGGCTTTCTCAACGGCGCCCCCGACAGCGACGCGATCCTGCGCCGCCTGCCCCTGCTGATGCGTTACGGTGACAAAATTTACCCGTCGTTTGCCCTGGCCGTGCTGATGCGCTTTCACGATGTCCAGAACCTTGCCCTAAAGACCGACGAGGTCCATCACCATCGCCTCTCTTTTGCCGGTCACCATGTCTTCCTGGATGATCAGGGGAATTTTCTCCTTGGCCCGCCGGGTCCGACTCGCCCTCCCCGTCTTTCGGCGACGGATCTCCTAACCGGATTAAAGGCGGCAGACCGGCTGCGAGACAAAATTGTCCTCATCGGATCGACCGCCCAGGGGCTCGCCCAAGGCTTTCCGACTCCTTACTCGGCAGCGGAGGACCTTCTCGATCTGCATGCCGCAACTATCCGCACCCTCGCCAGCCAGGTGCCGACCGTTCGCTCCGCATACCTCCCCTATTTTGAAGGAGCCGTGGGTATTCTGCTCAGTCTCGCCCTGGCACTGGTAACCGCCCGCTGGCCAATGGTCTGGTCGGTTGGTTTCTGCCTGTCCACCACCGGCGCGTGCTGGATCGGGGCGGAGGCGCTGCTGCAGGCTACCGGCCTGCTTTTTTCACCTCTGTTACCGTCTGTTGCCGTCCTGGCCAACTTTTGCCTGCTCATTACCATGAAATTCCGCCATTTTCAGCTGCAGGCCAAGTCGGAGACAGAAGAGGCCCTTCTCCTGCTGAAAAACAATGAGTCGAACCTGCGCTCGATACTGCATGCCGTCCCGGATATCATCTTCCGCCTCGATGCTGCCGGGACCATTGTCTTTATCAGTCCCGCCATCTGCAAGTACATGAAATCGCCTGAGTCCCTTGTGGGCAGTTCGGTTTTCTCCCATATCTACCCGGCGGATCACGACAAGGCCCGCTTCCGGCTGAACGAACGGAGAACCGGAGAACGGGCCACCGTTGATCTGGAAATCCGTCTGCTGCTGACCAAGGAAAACCACAACAGCGAGGAATGCTATCGATTCTTCAGTATTTCCGCGGAAGGACTGTACCGCAGCGATCAGCCGAACAGCCACTTATTTCTCGGCACCCAGGGCATCGCCAAGGATATCACCGATCGTAAAAAACTCGAGCTGCAGCTCCTCCAGGCCCAAAAAATGGAGGTGGTGGGCAATCTCGCGGCGGGTATCGCCCACGATCTCAACAACATTCTCAGCGGTCTGGTGAGCTACCCGGACCTGCTGCTCCTGGAAATCCCAAAAGACAACCCGCTGCGCGACAAAATCGCCTTTATTCAGAAGTCCGGGCAGAAGGCGGCAGCCATAGTCCAGGACCTGCTGAGCCTGGCCAGGAGGAATATCACCATCCCCGCCGTCTGCAATCTCAACCAAATCGTCAGCGACTATCTCACCTCCATCGAATATCATCGGCTCCAGGCCAGCCATCCGAACATCACCATCACCACCGACCTCGCCAAGGAACTGCTGAACACCAAAGGTTCGACGGTGCATCTCTCCAAGGTGATCATGAATCTTCTCCATAACGGGATGGAGGCGATGCCGACCGGCGGCATGATCCGCGTCTCCACCCGCAACCTCCGTCTCGACACCGCCGTCGATGGCTACGAACGCATCCCCGCCGGCGAGTATGTCTGCATGGCGGTTGAAGATAACGGCATAGGCATCCCCGCAACCTTTCTCCCCCACATTTTTGAACCCTTCTTTACCCGAAAAGCGACAACTATGAGCGGGACTGGCCTCGGCATGACCATCGTCTGGGCTACCGTCAAGGATCACCAGGGCTACCTCGATATCCGCAGCGGTGAGGGCCAGGGAACCGCCTTGACCATCTATCTCCCGGCCACCGCGGAGAGCCTCGCCGTGGAACAGCACCAGGCATTACTCGATAACTATCTCGGCTCGGAGACCATTCTGGTGGTCGACGATTCGGTCGAACATCTTGATATCACGGCAAACATGTTGAAAAAATTGGGCTACGCCGTGCACACCGCCGGCAGCGGCGAAGAAGCCGTCCGCATGGTCGAGAGACAACCGGTCGATCTCGTCATCTTCGACATGATCATGCCGAAGGGTATCGATGGGGTGGCAACGTACCAACGGATATTGACGATCGCTCCCCACCAGAAGGCCATCATCATCAGCGGCTATTCAGAAACGGAGCAGGTCCGGGCAATGCAGCAGCTCGGGGCGGGACCCTTTGTCCAAAAACCGTTTACCATGGAACGGATCGGGATGGCCGTCAAAACAACCCTTGTCGGCTCGCCGGAAGGTGTGGCTGCGTCTGGGCTTGGCGGCCAGAAGGCCCCCAGGCGACAGCCTTGACCGCAACCCTCGGTGTTCTGACCGGTGCTGACCGGGGCCCAGCCGCCATGGAGTCCCTTCCGCTCGCTGTACAAATCCGACGGTACGGCCGACACCAACTTTTGCCGGAGGACCTGACTCTGTACCCGCCAGACCCCGATGCAGGGTGATGATGCTCTCCGGGGCAAGGGGCGGACTGTAGGGGTTGCCCTGAATCAGCCCCTTGCGAAAAAGCCAAAGCTGGTGCACTCTCTCCAGGTAACCGGCGATCTTCTCATATCCGGCAATGCAAATCGGCAGCGGCGTACTTCTCCCTGAAATGCGCAAGCCCACAAGGGATCCCATAAAAAATCCCGTTTATCGGGGTTAACGGAAAATTAAACCAGGTGAACACCATGAAAAATCCGCCAGCGCTCCTTTTAATCGATATTCAAAACGACTATTTTCCCTGCGGTAACATGGAACTGGCCGGGGCCGCCGAGGCCGCCAAGCGAGCCGCCCTGGTCCTCCAGTGTTTCCGGGCCAAACGGCTGCCGGTGGTGCACATCACCCATGAAGCGGTGCAGCAGGGCGCGACCTTTTTCCTGCCCGACAGCGAGGGCCGAAAGATTTATCCCCTGGTTGCGCCTATTGACGGCGAGTCCCTCATTACCAAGAATTTCTCCAACAGCTTTCTCCATACCAGCCTCCTGGAAATCTTGCGGCAGCAGCAGGTCACCCACCTGGTCGTCGTCGGCATGATGACCCATATGTGCGTCGATGCCACCGTCCGGGCGGCAAAGGACCTGGGCTTTGCCTGCACCCTGATCCATGACGCCACCGCCACCCGGGAACTCACCTTCGTCGGCAAACGGGTTCCGGCCGGCCAGGTTCAGACCGCATTCATCGCCGCCCTCGGCACCATCTGCAATGCGGTAAAGAGCAGCGACGAGATAGTCCAGGCACTTTCCGAAACGGCGGAATAGTCGGTCGGATGACTCCTGGCCGTTTCCAATGTGATCCGCTGGTCAAGCAGTGGAAAGAAAGAGGGTACAGGCAATAATTGAAAAGATGACTCCCGCCGCATCCGCGGTCAGAGCAGCAGCCAGGGTATGGCGGACACGGCGGATCTGGATGGCACCGTAATACACCGCCATGACATAAAAATGCCACCATCAGCCCTGGCAAAATCCAGGGTGACGCAGCCTGGCCAAAAATTACGGCACAAGGGATCGACAGGGCCAGCATCGCCAAGGCGGAGTAGCTCACCCACAGGGGGTAACCCTTGCCCGTTTCCCCACCGGCGGGACTCGCCTCCTCCGGCCTTTCACCGCTTCCAGGTGGAGAGAGGACATTCTCTTCCAGCTGGTCATCCCCAACAGGCGCGATGAAGAAGCGTTGAAACAGTTTTGCCGATATAATGGCAATGGATCACTTTGATCCGACAATGTAAATCTTGAAAAGCTTGAGTTCTCGTGGCTGATCTTCGGTCGCTGCCGACAACACTGATCACTCAAATTATCGTTGGTATTTTCCCCGGGTGCGAGTACAAATAAATTATATCACATCAACTCATGAATACCTCACCGATGATCAACATGCTGCGATACGGACGTCTTCCTCCCGGTTTCTTCATACCCTCCGTGCTGTGCTTCGTCGCCTTACTCCTGGTTGGCTGTGCAACGACCAAAGAACAGGAAGAAATGCTTCGCCAGAACGAGATATTACAGCAGGAAAACAGTCAGTTGGCAACGACGCTGACGGAACGGAACGCCGAAACGTTGAAACTGCGGATGGAGTTGGTCGAGAAACAGACGGAAATAAACAGGATAAAAGTTACCCAGGAGAATCTCACCAAGAAGGTAGAACAGAATAAGGTAAGAAGGCCGACCCCGGGCACCAAGGTTGAGGCGGTAACCTACCTGGCCGAGGTGGTTACCGATATCGATGCAGCCAGGGAATCGGCGTCGGTCGATGAACTGCGGGTCCTGACACGGGCAGATGGCTTGATCACGGAGGGTAAGACTGAACTTGAGCGAGGCAATTTCGACAAAGTCCATGCTCTTGCGACCAAGGCTCTGGATGTGGTAGAGGAGATCCGAACCAAGACGTCCCGGTACCGGAGGGCGATAAACAGGGCCTATTTAGAGTTCCCTGCCCCCCAGCAGCTGCAGTCAGCGAAGTCGAGCAATGTCCGAACAAGCCCTGGCATGGATGGCCTGATCCTGACGGCACTGGCCGCGAAAACCGCCGTTACCGCCACCGGCCATCAGGGAAACTGGATAAAAGTAGCCTTGGGTGACCGGCAGACCGGCTGGATCTATTATTCCTTACTTGTCGTTCCTGAAACAAATCTTCCCTTCCCGAGCCCGGTCAAATAACCGGGAAGTCTCCAGAGCTAATGGCAATCCGGTTGCGACCAGAGGCTTTTGCCTCGTACAAGGCTCTGTCGGCCCTGCCGATCAGACCGACCGCATCCTGGTCATTCGGGGTGATGCTCGCCGCCCCGACGCTGATGGAAACATGCAGCGACACATCCTCATGGACAAAAGCATGCTTTTCCACCGCCAGCCGAATCCGTTCGGCAATCTGCTGAGCCAGGTGGATTTCGGTTTGGCCGAGGATGATAAGGAATTCCTCTCCGCCATACCGCCCCGCCTTATCCAAGGTCCGCAATGTTTCCCGGAATATTCCGGCAAGCTGGATCAGAACCGCATCCCCAGCCAGATGACCGTGACCGTCATTGACATTTTTGAAGAAATCGATATCGATCATCAGAATCGAAAATTCCGTGCCATATCGCCGGTAGTGCTCGAAATTGAGCGCCACTTCCGCCATAATCTGCTTCCGGTTGGCAAGACCGGTGAGTGAATCGGTCGTCGCCAACTGCTCAAGCTTTGCCTGATTCTCCTTCAGCCGGCCCACCATTTCGTTGAACATCCTGGCGACAATGCCGAATTCGTCGTTTCGTAAAATATCAACGGCAACATCCAAATCGCCGCCGGCTACCCGAAGTACGCCGTTGGTCAGGGCCTTGAGTGGGATAATGAACTGCCTGGCGACGATGGTCGCGGCACCGCCGATGATGACAGTGAGGAAGATGGTGATCAGGATGATGCGATTCCGGGCCTGGAGCAGGCCGGAAAAGACATTGTCATAGTTTTCGGCGATGACGAAATCCCAGGGCAGATCGTCGAGAGAGCCGGCAAGGCCGACGGCCCGGCCCTTTCGGTCGTTGATGAAGTCCTGGAGACGGTACGGTTTTTTGAACAGATTGAGAACCTGAGGAGAGGCCACAACCGTCTCCCGGTGATTCTCGGGCCAGACTGAGGACAGGATGTAGCGGCCGTCCTTTCTGAGCAGCGTCATCGTAGCGACGCCCGCCTCCCTTTCCACTCTGGGAAGTGAGGCCTTGAGCAATGGCAAGAGCCCCTGCAGCCTCACCTCCATGACAAAAAATCCAAGCTGCGTCGAGTCCTGCTCCAGCAGCAGAGGAATCCCGATCAGGAGTAGAGGCGAGAGATCTTCGTCGATAAAATAGACATCACCAGTAAAGGACCGCATGCTGGCAATTTGGCTCTGCCAGTTGGCGGGCAGGATGACCGGATGGCTCTGATCGGCGGTATCCGAGGCGGCAAGGATCCGCCCTTCGTTATCGAGCACCAGCAGACGTCGGTAATCTTTGAACTCATTTCTGATGAAGGTCAGGTAGGTGGTGATTTTCCGCAGATGCGCTGTGGTCTGTTTATCTTGTTTCTTCTTTTCGCCGGCGATCGCCGTACGATATTGCCGCAAATTTTCGAGAACCACAAAGGAGTTGGCAAAAACGCGCAGATCATAATTCCGCTCCTTGAACCAGAGATTTATTTTTCGTTCGGCAATACCGACGCAATCGACCAGCTTCTGTTCGATTTTATCGGTTGTGGCTTTGCGGGTCAGATCGAACCAGAACCAGCCCATCCCAAACGACGGGAACAAGGTTATCAGAATTGAAAAAACCAGAATCCGATTGCGAAAGGACCGAAATTTCTGGTTTTTCATCGAGTTGTCCGTAACATCAGAGGGAAAAATACAAAACGAGCGACACTGTCCTGCCTTCAAGAATGGCTGACGAAGGGCCTCGAACATCCATCCTCTTTGCAAAGAGTAACAAAGCACCCGCACATACTCAAGCGCACCTCCCTTCAAAGTTGCGGGGCATGATACTTCATTTGCTTGGCCCTTTACGTTGTATCGCCCCCCTCCTCTTAGTACTTTAGAAATTCTTTTCTGGTTTTTCGGAAAAGAATTTCGTGAATGTGCTTATGCCCCCTTGAGGGGCGTTAGTGCCTTACAGATTATTTGTATCCGCGAAAGGCTCTTTACCGGCCTTGGCACTTATACCTTGAAATGACTTACCAAGGTTTTGAGTTCGTCAGCCAACTGCGCCAATTGGACAGCGTTGCCCTGCACTCGTTCCTCGCCCCGGTGTATTTCGCTTACGGCCATGTTGATTCCCGCAATCTCGCGGGCAATCTCTTCTGACACAGTTGCCGTCTGGGCCATCTGTTCGTTGGCCCCTAGCACACCCGTTGAGGCCTCGGCGATGTTCTCCACCACCTCCTGGGTGAGCGTTGCCTGTTCAGCGATGGCCTCGGCGATAACCGCCACCAGGTTTCCGACTTCGTCAATAACGCCGGTGATCTTGTCTATATCGGTGATAGCCCCGCTCGCCGACTGCTGGACTCCGCTAATCCTGCTTTTAATATCTTCAGTGGCGGCTGCGGTCTGTTTTGCCAATTCCTTGATTTCATTGGCTACCACCGCGAAACCCTTGCCGGCCTCCCCAGCCCGTGCCGCCTCGATGGTGGCGTTCAGGGCCAGCAGGTTGGTTTGTGAGGAGATCGCGGTGATGGTTTCCGTCACCTGACCAATTTGCTGTGCCGCCTGCCCGAACTGCTGCATCAAGGCTGCAAGGTTTTGCGCCTGGGTGCGAGCCTGTTCGCTTATATTGCGAGCCTTGTCGGAGTTGACGGCGATCTTGCCGATGGTGTTGTTCATCTCCTGGGTGGAGCCGGTGACGGTAGCCAGGTTGGTTGTCGCCTCTTCCATGCAGGCCGCCACCGAGCTGATATTGGTGCTGGCCTCTTCCGCCGCCGCCGCGACCGTGCCGGTCTTGTCTGATACCACCTGGACATCGGCGGCCATCCGCTGGGAAATGGCGGCCAACTCCTCGGAAAAAACAACGACGGTTGTGGCGTTGCCCGCAAGCTGGGCTATAATCACCCGTACTTTCTCGGCGAACGTATTAAATCCGTTGGCAAGAGCCTCAACCTCATCTCCGGTTTCCACGGTGATTCTCCGGGTAAGATCGCCTTCACCCTGGGAAATATCCCGCATCAACTCCGCCGCACGACTGATGGGGGTGACAATGACTTTAGCCAGCAAGGAGACCAGTAAGGTCATTAAGATGCCGCCGATGAGAATCGCCGCCCCGGTGGTCACCATGTTATTCCTGAGCTGGGACGTCACGCTTTCTTTGCTGTAGCTGAATTTCAGTCGACCGATAGCCGTTCCCGCCTGATCCTTAATTTCCCTTTCCACCAGCACGGAATGCGCGGTTACCGGTTTTTCCCGGCTGTTGGCCGTCAGTGCCTTGCCCTTCCCATCGAAGAAGACAACCCATTCGACGTCACCATCCTTGATGACTTCCTTGACAAAGGCATCAAGGGCTGGATAGTCAAAGTTATTGATATACGGTCCGCTTATCTGTTCGGCCAGGGTTGCCAGGGAAAGAGCCTTGGAGTCCAAGGCGTTCCGCATCAGACTATTGCTCCTGATCATCATAAATGCACCCAGGCTGAGGAGCAGGATGGCGGTCATCATCACCGTTGATATAATGATTTTAGGGCGCAGGCCCATCGAGGTACGCTTTGACATGTTTATCCTTGGGTAGTGGGGCAAAAATGAAGGTTCATGAGCAATTCGCAGCATCGGCGCCTGGCAACATAAGTCCGCCTGGCAGACACAGTGGGTCGAGATTATCAGTCGGCTGCTGCCCGAACCACCGCGCCACCAAGCTTTTGCCGGAGTGACAGGCAGCAAAGCTCTGCGGACGAACCGTTACTTGGCGATAAGGTTCTGGCCGGGACCGCTGATAAAATCGAGCATCTTCTGCAGGCCGGCGGACGGTGCGCCTTTGGTGATCAAGGTGATCGGACGGCCAAACTCCGGGATCGCAGGGGCGTTGATGGTGGCATCGATCTGGCTCATGGCCCCTAGAGAGACAGCGCCGGAGGTAGCCGCCACTCTGCTTTTCAGATCATCAATGGTCGTGCCTTCAATCGCCTCCTTGGTGTAGGGCTCTCCATTCATCGCCTGCTTCTGGAAAACCGCATTGGTTCCGGGGATTTTGCTGCCGACGATGACAACTATCGGTTTACTCGGACCGCCGACCTCAGACCAGTTTTTCGCCTTGCCGGTAAAAATAGCGGTAAGTTGTTCCATGGATAGGGCCGTGACGGTTACGTCCTTATTGGTCAGGACCTTGACGACATCCTTACCGATGACCCGATTTTTGTAGATGCTTTTGTCGGGGATGGCATTCCCTTCTTTCTCCATCAGGGCCATCCAGTCAGGGAAGGTAAGGCCGCCGGCAGCCGCCTCGACGATGCCACTGTCCAGGTCCTTCAAAGCCTGCACCGGACCACCAGAGATCACAGTTAATTGAATGCTCGTGGCCTTCTCCATCGGTTCTTTGATTTTATTGAAGATATTCTCGGTTGCCGCCGCTCCTGCACCGACTTTAACCTCTTCCGCCAGGGCCGTCCCCATAACGCCACCTAGAATCATTAACACCGCGATTAACTTGAACGAACTGATACTCCATGATTGTGACATAGTATCCTCCTGTATCTTTTAACCTGCATTTTACACTCATCAAATATTCGGGGCAGACAGGCATAACTGCCGAACCTGCCGTCCTGGGTCCTCATGAATGGAAAAATACGGTCATGAATGGAAAAATACGGTTAAGGTTTATTGCCATGAGCTTAAAAGAGCCGCTCTCTTTAATCCATGGCAACAGTTGTTAGGCAACAGTTGTTAGGCAACAGTTGTTAGCTGCAAGGACAAGGGAATGATGAAAAAAACAAGCATGAATCCTGCTGGGTCCTGGCATGCTGGAAAGAATTGTATGGGATATTTATTTTTTTATCAAAAAATAACTGTAAAAAATGAGGTGCCTGCAAAAGCAAAGGAATAATTTGCCGGTCCTCGGTATAGGGTTGGATGTGGCCGCGGTATGCGGGTGCAGGCGCCAGGGACAAATTCCAAAACAACTCATTAAATCCCCTTTTTGCCGGAGCAAAAAACTTGCGAAAAGTGTCAGAAAAAGTTAGGTTCTCCCAGGATCGCATGTTCATCCATGGACACACCACATGAAACAAAGCCGCTCTGACTTTCTCTCTCCAGATTTAATAAATCTGTCCCCTTTATCCGGCCTGTCCGGAGAGGAAGCCTTACGCCGCCTCAGCCTATTTGGCCCGAACGAACTGCAGGCGACCCGCCGAATCTCGGTTTTTTCCTTGTTTCTTGAGCAATTTAAAAATGTGCTGATCATCATCCTGCTGATCGCAACGGCGCTGTCGGCGATCCTCGGCCATGGGACCGAGGCCGTGGCGATCTGCGTAATCGTGCTCTTTGCGGTCCTCCTGGGATTTGTCCAGGAATACCGCGCCGAACGTGCCATCGAGGCCTTGAAAAAAATGGCGGCACCGACCGCTACCGTCCTTCGTGATGGCGAGGAAGTCGAACTGCCGGCCGAACAACTGGTTCCGGGTGATGTCGTGCTCCTCGGGGCCGGCGATAAAATTCCAGCCGACGTCAGGCTTCTCGAAACCTTCAACCTGCAGATTGAAGAATCGGCGCTGACCGGCGAATCGGTGCCGGTCGACAAACACGCCCGGCATATTGCCGGTGACGGGCTGCCACTCGGTGACTCCGGGAATATGGGTTTTGCCGGAACCGTCGTGACCTATGGCCGAGGCCGGGCGGTGGTAGTTGCGACCGGCATGAACACCGAGTTCGGCAAGATTGCTAAAATGCTGCAAACCGTGCAGTCCGGCCGGACGCCGCTGCAGGAAAATCTTGACAAGGTCGGCCATCTGCTCGGCCGGATCGCCTGTGCGATTGTGGCGATCATCGTCGCCCTAGGGCTGTTCCGCGGCCAGCCCTTCACCGAAATGCTGATCTTCGGCATCGCCCTGGCGGTCGCTGTGGTTCCGGAGGCCCTGCCCGCCGTGGTCACCATCTCTCTTGCCTTGAGCGTCCAGAAAATGGTCAAACGCCATGCCCTGATGCGTCGCCTGCCGGCGGTCGAAACTCTGGGCAGCACCTCCATCATCTGTTCCGATAAGACCGGCACCCTCACCAAGGATGAAATGACCGTCTGCACTGTCAGCGTGGCCGGCGAGACCTTTGCGGTCTCGGGAGTCGGCTATGAACCTGAAGGCCAGTTCACCCTCGACGGCTCGCCGACAGCCCCGTCCGGTGCGCTGCTGTCTCTCCTGCGGGCGGCCGCTCTCGCCTCCGACGCCCATATCGTCCTGAGCGAGGCCGATGGCCGCTGGCATGTCAAGGGCGACCCGACCGAGGGCGCGCTGGTGGTGATGGCCGCCAAAGCCAGACTGCTCAAAACTGATCTCGACTCGGCATTTCCCCGCCTCAACGAAATCCCGTTCTCCTCGGAAACCAAGCGGATGACCACCCTGCACGCGACCGCGGCGGGCACGGTCGTACATGCGAAAGGCGCCGCCGAAATTATTCTCGACTCCTGCGTTGCCTATTTAACCAATGAAGGTGAAAAACGCCTTGAGGCCGCCGACCGGGAGACCATCCTGGAAACGGCCCGGCTGATGGCCGACCAGGCCCTGCGGGTGCTGGCGGTTGCCTCCAGGACCGGGGGAACCATTGAAAACGCCGAACAGGAGCTGACCTTCCTCGGACTGGTCGGGATGATCGACCCGCCGCGGCCGGAGGCAAAGTCCGCCATAGAGAGGTGCGAACAGGCCGGTATCAAAGTGGTGATGATTACCGGCGACCATCCTCTGACGGCTCGAGCCGTCGCCCGCCAACTGGGGCTGCTGAAGGGCGGCCAGGTCATCACCGGCGCCGAACTGGAGAAGATGAGCGAGGCGGACTTCCTCCAGGAGGTGGAGAAGATCGAGGTCTACGCCCGGGTCTCTCCGGCCCATAAGCTGCGGGTCGTCACCGCCCTGCAGGAGAACGGCCACATTGTCGCGATGACCGGGGATGGCGTCAACGATGCGCCCGCCCTGAAGAAGGCGGACATCGGCATCGCCATGGGCATAACCGGCACCGACGTCACCAAAGAGGCGGCGGCGATGACCCTCACCGACGATAACTTCGCCTCGATCGTCGCGGCAGTCGAAGAGGGCCGCGGCGTGTTCGGCAATATCAAAAAATACCTGATGTACCTGCTGTCCGCCAATATCGGCGAGATCGGCCTGATGGCCGGTGCTTCCCTGTTCGGGATGCCGCTGCCGTTAAGCGCCGTGCAGATACTCTATGTCAATCTCGCCACCGACGGTCTGCCGGCCCTGGCGCTGGCCGTCGATCCCCCCGAACGCGATCTCATGCAGCGCCGACCGCGCGATCCCCGGACCGGCATCTTCACCCGGCCGGTCATAGCCCTGATGCTGGTCGGCGGCAGCTGGTCAACCGTCGTCAATCTCGGGCTTTTCGCCTGGGCCTTGGATTCCGGACGCAGCCTTGATGAGGCGATGACCATGACCTTTGTCCTGCTGGTACTGATCCAGTTCTTCAAGGCCTACAATTACCGCTCCGACCGTCTCCCTGTGTTTGACAGACCGTTTGCCAACGCCTGGTTGAATGCGGCAATTGCCTGGGAGCTGGTGTTGCTGGCCTTCATCGTTTACCTGCCGATTCTCCATGAACCGTTCGGCACCTTCAGCCTGACCCTGATCGATTGGGAAATCGTCATGGCCTTGGCCTTTACCGTGGTGCCGGTGCTGGAACTGGCCAAATGGATGGTCAGGCGAGGATGGTTTGGCGAGACGTAATCTTCTCGCAAAAGTATTTGCAAAGTCCACCCCTCGCCCGCTTGCCGCCACCGGGCTATTTTTCTTCGTCCCGCTTGAGAAACGAGGTCATCATCTCCATCGGCAGGGGAAAGATGATGGTGTTCGAGGTCTTCTGCGTCGAGATATCGGCCAGGATCTGGAGATAACGGAGCGGCAGGGCCTGGGAGTTGCGGGAGATGACCTCGGCGGCCGACAGCAGTTTCTCCACCAGGCGCAGACCCGGGGTGGTCACCGAACAGCTCGTTTACCTCGAAAAACTGACCGGCAAGGAATTTTTCGATGCGGTGGTGCGGATCGACCGGATCACCAGCCTCACCCTCCGGATAAGAACCCAATAACGCTAAGAGTTTTCCGGAAAAAACCACCCTTATCGAAGATTTTTCGGCCTTCGCCGGCGCCAATATCGGCGGAGAAGACACCCGTAGGCGGTGAGATTGACAACGATCACCGCCAGGCCGAGAAAAAACTGGATGTCCATGGTCAGTCCGGCCGGATAGATGATGGGAAGCAGGTAGTGATCGATGAAGCCGGTGGCATAACCATTTTGGCCGGCAAGATGGCGGAAATGATTTTCAAGAGGTGTCAGCGGACAGATGTCGCCCGAAAATTCGATATAAACGCCCCAGAGGGCGGCCGGCAGATGGAGAATGCTCAGCCACCATCGGTGCAGGGCAAAAAATCCGCCGGCAACGACAAAGATGATAAACAGCAGGTGCGAAAAAACCACCAGATCGGTCAGTATAGGATAGAGCATCGCGGTCGATGGTAAGGTGGGTTGACATCGCGCCCCGGGGCGCGATAAAGGCCCGGCCGTTCTTTAACTCATGATCTTCCCGGAACCTCAGGGTACTCAAAACCGGCGTTTTTTCAACCAGTGTTGCGCCCGGGAGACCAGGAGGCGGTGCGACCAGGAAAAAAACCAGGGCTCATGCCCTGGCCGGTGTTTGAGCAGCCGATACCTAAGTTCCCGGCCCTTATGTCAGTTTTATGACCGCCCCCGATGGCGGTCCTCTCCTTTTCAGGTCGGGTCAGCCCCGGCCTGCCCGTCTCCCTGCTACCACCTCGAGCGGTCGTAGCGGTCACCTCGCCAGTATCCCCGATGGTCGCCTCGCCACCCGTCTCTCTCCCGGCACACGGTTCTGGTCACCTCCCGATAACGACCATGCCGACGCTCGACGGTGACCACGTCCCGGCATACCTCGGCATTGCGATAGTGGCGCTGGTGATGACGCCGATCGTCATAATCGGGCCGGTATAAAAAGACCACCGAGGGAATGGGCGGAGGCGGAGGATAAAATCCCCCGGCCTGGCTGGCTCGGTAGCCCCGGTCGTAACCGGTCTTATCCATCTCGTTGCCGACCATATAGCCGAGGGCGCCGCCGACCGCCGTGCCGATAAGGGTTGCCTCGGCGTCCCGGCCCATCGCCTGACCGACCAGAGCGCCGCTCCCGGCTCCGATGAGCAGTCCATTCATGCCACGTTCCTCGGCCTTCAATTCCTGGGTCGTAGTTGCGATAAGCAGTGCTGTTATAATTGCCAAATTCAGTGATTTCATTGTCTCGTCCTCCTTGTTGGGTGTGGGTAAATGAGAGAGTGCCTTCATTTGCCTTTTTTATACAACTCGAACGGGAAACATCCTAGTGGACATCTGGCGGAATCGGGCCGCATTCGGCCAGATATTTAGCCCATGTCGGGTCGATGTCTTGCTATAAGGCGGAGAATCTTACTGCCGACCGAGCGGACGGGGCCGGGCAATCAGGGGAAAAAGTTCGACCGCGAGGATGCTGGCAAGGATGAGGACACCGCCGGAAAGTTGCAGCGGAGACAACCGCTCACCTAACATATACATTCCTCCAATGGCCGCAAAAACCGTCTCGGAACTGAGAATGATCGCGGCGTCGGCGGCCGGGGTGAAGCGCTGTCCGATCACCTGCAGGGTGAAGGCCATCGCCACGGAAAAAATCCCGACATAGAGAATTCCCCAGACAGCTCCGCCGAGCTGAACCAGGGTAGGCGCTTCGACCAGATAGCCGAGGAGCAGGCCACCGCCGCCGCAGACCAGAAACTGCCCCGCCGCCACCACCAGCGGTGCCCGGGTCCGCGACGCCATGATGCCGATCAGCATGACGTGGGTTGCCCAAAAGACCGTGCTGGCAATAACCCACAGATCGCCGGCGGCCAGAGCGACATGCTGGGCGCCGCTCAGGATATAGGTGCCGATAAAGCAGGAGATCGACGCCGGCCAGATAGTAAAATGGACTTTCCGCCGCAGCACCAGGAGGCCAAGGAGCGGCACCAGGGGAACATAAAGGGCGGTGAGAAATCCGGAGTTGGTGACGGTGGTGCGTAAAATTCCGTATTGCTGGAGGGACGCGGCGCAGAGGAGAACACCGCCGGTAACGGCTATGCCCAGCCAGTCCCTGGCCTGAAATTGCCGTTCCTGCCGTTCCACCCGGCGCAGCTGCCGGCAGGCAAAAGGCAGGACAATAAGGGCACCGACCAGGAAACGGGCGCCGGTAAAGGTGATGGTCCCCAACTCGCCGGTGCCGATCTGCTGCACCACAAAACTGCTGCCCCAGATCATTGCCGCTAGGGTCAGCAGCAGATTCGCCTGGATTCGTGTCATTTTCCTCTCCCAGCCCCGTTAACCGGGATTTTAATTCCCCTCCTGGGGGCAAGGATGCAACCAACCGAAGATCTCTTTGACCCCGCATGCACGGCCAGTGATAGCAGCGGCAGTATACAGGCAAACCGCTAGTTTTCAAGCAAAGTCGTCACGGATCACGGAGATTCGAAGCAGCCGATTGACGCGGACCGGCCGATTGCCGTTTTCGTTTTGAATAATTTTCACCGGTTACTGGTTTCATATGAAATACAAATTGACATTACCGAATCTAAAACGGATAATGGTCGGATGGCAGCGGTCGACCGCTTCAACCCGATCCCGACAAAGGGACGGACATCCTTAGCGAGGCAGGGGTATCCCCATGGAAATGCTCTCAGAACGGCAGAACAAGATCCTCGCCCTGGCACGGGAGCAGGGCCGGGTCGAGGTTGACGAACTCTCCGCCTCCTTCAATGTCTCGCCCCAGACCATCCGCAAAGATCTCAACGAACTGTGCGATAGACAGCTGCTTCAGCGCATCCACGGCGGCGCGATCGTCGGCTCGGGCATCGAAAACGTCAGCTATGAAGCGAGACGGCTCCTCGCCCCGGGCTCGAAACGGGCAATCGGTATAAAGGCGGCGGAACTGATCCCCGACAACAGTTCGCTGCTCATCAATATCGGCACGACCACCGAGCAGGTTGCCCAGGCGCTTGGCAACCACCGCGGCCTCCTGGTCATTACCAACAACGTCAATGCCGTTGAAATCATGAAAAATTTCCTCGGAGTTGAGCTGATCATCGCCGGCGGCCAGGTGCGGCGTTCCGATGGCGGAATCGTCGGCGATGCGGCGGTTGAGTTCATCAACCAGTTCAAGGCGGATTATGCGGTTATCGGCGTGTCCGCCATCGATGCTGACGGTTCCCTGCTTGACTATGATTTTCGCGAGGTCCGGGTCGCCCAGGCCATTATCAGAAACGCCCGCCATGTCATCCTGGTCACCGACGCCATGAAGCTTGAGCGCAGCGCCCCGATCCGCATCGGCCATATCTCCCAGATCAACACCCTCGTCATCGACGAAGACTTACCGCAAAAACTCGCCGATATCTGCGCGGCACGAGGCGTTGCCGTGGTTATCGCCACGCCCTGACCGTTATCTACACCGGGGTCCGAGAGAAAATTCTATAGAAATCAAGGGTGCCGGATAATTTTCACTTGCCTGGACATATGTTTTCGATTAAGGAATTATTAAACTTGCATTCGAAACATTTTATCGAAAAACATGAAACCATGACGGATCAAAAAGTTACCTCAGCGAGGTGCCGGCGATTATGACTTCGGTTTTCGATGTAGCGGTAATCGGTGGCGGCATCAACGGTTGCGGCATCGCCCGGGATGCGGCGGGACGAGGCCTGTCGGTATTCCTCTGTGAGCAGGGCGATCTGGCCGGCGGCACCTCATCGGCCTCGACAAAACTTATCCACGGCGGTCTCAGGTATCTCGAATACTACGAATTTCGTCTGGTCCGCGAGGCTTTGCGGGAACGGGAGGTGCTGCTGAACGCGGCACCGCATATTATCCGGCCGCTGCGTTTCATCCTGCCCCACCATGAGGGTCTGCGCCCGGCCTGGTTGATCCGGCTCGGGCTGCTGCTCTACGACCATATCGGCGGTCGCAAACTTCTCCCCGCGACCAGTTCGGTGAATCTCCGCACCGACGTGGCCGGGCAGTTCCTGAAAAAATCATTTTCCAAAGGTTTCGAATACTCCGACTGCTGGGTCATGGACAGCCGTCTGGTGGTACTCAACGCCGTGGACGCCGCCGCCAGGGGGGCGACCATCCGCACCCGCACGAGGCTGTTGTCGGCCACCCGCAGCGGCAAGGTCTGGACCCTGCACCTCTTCGACAGATCGAGCAGGCAAAAGGTTACGGTTACGGCCGGCATCCTCATCAACGCTTCCGGACCCTGGCTCGACGACCTGCTTGGTCATATCTCGCACAGCGCGACCAAGGAACAAGTCCGCCTGGTCAAAGGCAGCCACATCATCGTCCGCAAGATGTTCGACCATGGCCGGGCCTATATCTTCCAGAACAAGGATGGCCGGATCATCTTCGCCATCCCCTACGAAGGGGACTTTACCCTGATCGGCACCACCGATGTCGACTTCCGGGGCGATCCGGGCGAGGTCACCATATCCGCGGAAGAGACCTCCTATCTGTGCCGGGCGGCTTCCGAGTACTTCCTGCAACAGCTCTCACCCGCCGACGTGGTCAGCAGTTTTTCCGGCATCCGCCCGCTTTTTGACGACGGCAGAAGCGAGGCCAAAGCCGCCACCCGCGATTATGTGTTAAAACTCGATACCGGTCGGGAGGAGGCGCCGTTGCTGTCTATTTACGGCGGCAAGCTCACCACCTACCGCAAACTTGCCGAATCGGTACTGGCCCGGCTGTCCCCTTTCCTGCCCGGCATGGGCCGGCCATGGACCGAAAATGCCTGCCTGCCCGGCGGCGATTTCCAGCCCGATGGATTTGCCGACGAAATCGACAAGCTGCAGGCCCGCTGTCCACTCCTCGACCACAGTCTTGCCGCCCGCCTGATCGGGACCTACGGCACCTGCGCCCGAACAATGACCGCCGGCATCAAGGACCGGAGCGAAATGGGGCGGAACTTTGGCCACGGTCTGTTCGGCTTTGAGGTCGACTACCTGGTCGACAACGAATGGGCGCGGTGCAGTGCCGATGTGCTGTGGCGACGGACCCGGCTGGGTCTCGTTCTGACCGCCCCGGAAGCCCTGGTACTGGACACCTATATCAAAGAGAAAATATCGGCAGGCCGGATGGCCCTCGATAACCGTTGAGGAGAAGGGGATGCAGCTTGAACTCCGTGATGTGTGCAAGAAGGTCGGCAAGGTATTCGACATCAGCGACGTCAGCCTGACCTTTGCCGCCGGTTCCCTGAATATTCTCCTCGGCCCGACCCTGGCCGGCAAGACCTCGCTGATGCGCCTCATGGCCGGCCTCGATCAGCCCACCTCGGGCACCATCCATGTCGATGGCCGCAACGTCAACGGGGTGGCGGTGCAGAAACGCAATGTGGCAATGGTCTACCAGCAGTTCATCAACTACCCGAATCTGACGGTCTTTGAAAATATCGCCTCGCCGCTGCGCATTGCCGGGATTTCGGCAAGCCAGATCAAAGAAAGGGTAGCCAAGGTGGCGGCCCTGTTAAAACTAGAAAAAATACTACTTCGACAGCCCCAGGAGCTCTACGTCGGCCAGCAGAACCGCGCAGCCATGGCCAGAGCACTGGTCAAAGAGGCCGAGCTGGTATTGCTCGACGAACCGCTGGCCAATCTCGACTATAAGCTGCGCGAGGAACTGCGCGAGGAACTGCCGCGGATCTTTTCGGCAACCGGCTCGATCTTCGTTTATGCCACCACCGAACCGTCCGAGGCCCTCCTTCTCGGCGGCCACACCGCTGCCCTGCACCAGGGCCGGGTCACCCAGTTCGGCCGCACCATCGAGGTCTTTTCCCGGCCGCACAACCTGATCACCGCCCAAACCCTGTCCGACCCACCGCTGAACATCCTGCCGGTGACCAAACTGAACAACACCATGCTCTACAAAAGTCACCTGGAGATCCCCCTCCTCGGCCCCCTGCCGCAGCTGCCTGACGACGACTATACCATTGCCTTCCGGCCGCATCACCTCTATCTGCGCCGCCCCTCGGAGTCGGCAATCGCGGTCAAGGCGAAAGTGGTGGTCACCGAAATAACCGGTTCCGAGAGCTACGTCCATGTCGATGTCGCCGGGGTTCGCTGGGTGCTGCTGGCGCGAGGCATCCATAATATCGATATCCACGAAACCATCGAGATCTTTATGGATCCCGAAAAATTTTACGTCTTCGCCAGCAACGGCAGCCTGGTCGTGACGCCGGCTGCAACAGCCGGGGCATAGAAGGAGGACGCCATGGCCAAGGTTACCCTGCAAGAGATCGCCCACTCCTATACCGGCTTTTCAGAAAATCCGGACGATTACGCCTTGAAAAGGCTCGACCTCACCTGGCGCGACGGCGACGCCTACGCCCTCCTCGGTCCCTCCGGCTGCGGCAAGACCACCCTGTTGAACATCATCTCCGGACTGCTGATCCCGACCAGGGGCCGGGTACTGTTCAACGACCGGGACGTGACCCGACTGCCCACCGAACAGCGCAACATCGCCCAGATCTTTCAGTTTCCGGTGATCTACGACACCATGACGGTGTTTCAGAATCTCGCCTTCCCCTTGAAAAACCGGGGGCGCACGGCGGAAGAAATCGAACCGCGGGTCATCGAACTGGCGAAAATGCTCGGCCTGGAGAAGGATCTCCATACCAGAGCCCAGCACCTCACCGCCGACGCCAAGCAGAAGATCTCGCTCGGCCGCGGCTTGATTAGAAAGAGTGTCAACGCCATTCTTTTTGACGAACCGCTCACCGTTATCGACCCCCAGCTCAAATGGGAACTGCGGTCACAGCTCAAATACCTGCACAAAAAGTTCGGCTTCACGATGATCTATGTCACCCATGACCAGACCGAAGCTCTAACCTTTGCCGACGAGGTGATCGTCATGTACGAGGGCGAGATTGTCCAGGTCGGCACCCCGGAAGCCCTCTTCGAAAGGCCGGAGCACACCTTTGTCGGTTACTTCATCGGCTCGCCGGGAATGAATATCGCCCCCTGCCGGCTCGAGGAAGACCGGGCACTCATCGACGGCCACCGCATCGTCCTCGGCCGGACTTACCGGGGCATCCCCGCCACCGCCAAGATCGAGGTCGGCATCCGTCCGGAATATCTCCGCCTCGCCCCGCCAGGCGGCGAAGGCGTGCCGGTCAATATCCTCAAGGTCGATGACATCGGTCGCTATAAAATTGTCCGGGTCGGCCTGAACAACCGGGAATTCAACGTGGTCATGGCGGAACTCCCGGGGATGACCGGCGACCAGGCAAGCCTGATTTTTGATATCGACCACACCAATATCTATGTCAATGACCATCTTGTCACGGGAGAGTCGCGATGATCGCCAAACAGACCAATCAGAAGGCCTGGTTCATGGTCCTGCCCGTCTTTCTCGTGGTTGCCTTCAGCGCCGTCATCCCCCTGATGACCGTCGTCAATTATTCGGTCCAGGATACCTTCGGCAGTAACCAGTTTTTCTGGGTGGGCATGGACTGGTTCAGGGAACTCATCCATTCCGAACGCTTTCATGCCGCCTTTCTCAAACAGCTGCTGTTTTCCGGAATCATTCTCCTGATCGAGGTGCCGCTCGGAATCGTCATTGCCCTGGCCATGCCGAAAAAAGGGTGGGGCGTGCCGGTCTGCCTGATCACCATGGCCCTGCCCCTGCTCATCCCCTGGAACGTGGTCGGAACCATCTGGCAGATCTTCGGCCGGGTCGATATCGGCCTGCTCGGCCACAGCCTCGCTTCGCTGGGCCTTGATTACAACTACACCCAGGACCCGCTGGCCGCCTGGCTCACCATCATCGTCATGGATGTCTGGCACTGGACCAGCCTGGTGGTCCTGCTCTGCTACGCCGGCCTCTGTTCCATTCCCGATGCCTACTACCAGGCGGCAAAAATCGACGGGGCGTCGCGGTGGTCGGTGTTTCGCTATATCCAGCTGCCGAAAATGCAGCGAGTGCTGCTGATCGCCATCCTCCTGCGCTTCATGGACAGCTTCATGATCTATACCGAGCCATTTGTCATCACCGGCGGCGGCCCCGGCAACTCGACGACCTTCATGTCCATCGATCTGGTCAAGATGGCGGTCGGCCAGTTCGACCTCGGCCCGGCCGCCGCCATGTCGCTGGTCTATTTTCTCGTCATTCTCCTGCTCTGCTGGATTTTCTATACGGTGATGAGCAATATCGGCGAAGAAAGCTCGAACGGAGGTAAATGAAATGCGGCTCAAATGGTTGATCCCCGCGATATATATTGCTTTTCTTCTCCTGCCGATCTACTGGCTGGTGAACATGAGCCTAAAGACCAATGAGGAGATCCTGTCGGTCTTCACCCTCTGGCCGCGTGACCTGACCCTTGCCAACTACCGGGTGATCTTCACCGATGCCTCCTGGTATTCGGGCTATATCAATTCGATGATCTACGTCTCGATCAACGTGGTCATCTCGGTAACCTTCGCCCTGCCCGCCGCCTACGCCTTTTCCCGCTACTCCTTTGTCGGCGACAAGCATCTGTTCTTCTGGCTGCTGACCAACCGTATGGCACCGCCGGCGGTCTTTGCCCTGCCGTTTTTCCAACTCTATTCGTCGATCGGCCTGTTCGACACCCATATCGCCGTGGCCATCGCCCACTGCCTCTTCAATCTGCCGCTGGCGGTCTGGATTCTCGAGGGTTTCATGTCCGGCATCCCCAAGGAAATCGACGAGACCGCCTTTGTCGACGGCTATTCCTGGCCCCGGTTCTTCATCAAGATTTTCATCCCCAACATCGCCTCGGGGATCGGCGTCACCGCCTTCTTCTGCTTCATGTTCTCGTGGGTCGAGCTCCTTCTCGCCCGGACCTTGACCGCCGTCAACGCCAAACCGATCTCGGCGATCATGACCCGCACCGTCTCCGCCTCGGGTCTCGACTGGGGGGTACTCGCCGCCGCCGGCGTCCTGACCATACTGCCGGGCGCGCTGGTCATCTGGTTTGTCCGTAATCATATCGCCAAGGGTTTCGCCCTTGGCCGTGTCTAAGGAGATAGATCATGAATCTCAGCTGGATGGCCTGGACCCTGCCGACTGCCGCCTTTTTTGCCATCATCTTCTGTCTGCTCGCCGTCATGACGGTCTGGGAGCTGAAAAGCCCCGGCGGCGCCCCGCGGGTGGGTATTCTCCGCTTTCAAACCACCAGGGGCGACCGACTTTTCGTCTCCCTCCTGGGGTCGGCCTACATTCATATCCTCTGGTTGGCTCTGTTTGGAGCGATAAGTCTCTGGTGGGCCTGTATCATCGCCTGTATTTACGCATTCTGCGTTTTCAAATGGGTGTAGCAAATCGTTTTACCGATGTTTCGTTCTGCCACAAGACACCTCGGTGGCAGAAAAATCGCAAAACAATAGAGGAGAAAATCGATGATCAAAAAACTCGTAACGGCAACAGCAATGGCCACCTTGTTGGTGGGTCCCGCAGCGGCAGGAATGGACGAAGCAAAGAAATGGGTGGACACCGAGTTTCAGCCCTCGACCCTGTCAAAGGACGCCCAGATGAAGGAAATGGAATGGTTCGTGAAAGCTGCCGCGCCCTTCAAGGGCCTGGACATCAAGGTGGTTTCGGAGACCATCACCACCCATGAATACGAATCCAAGACGCTTGCCAAAGCCTTCTCGGAAATCACCGGCATCAATCTTACCCACGACCTGATCGGCGAGGGCGATGTTATCGAAAAGCTGCAGACCCAGATGCAGTCGAATAAAAACATCTACGACGCCTACATCAACGACTCCGACCTGATCGGCACCCACTTCCGCTACCAGCAGGCGGTGCCGCTCACCGACTGGATGTCCGGCGAGGGTAAAGATGTCACCAATCCAGGGCTCGATGTCGACGACTTCATCGGCAAATCCTTTACCACCGGGCCGGACGGCAAGCTCTATCAGATCCCCGATCAGCAGTTCGCCAACCTCTACTGGTTCCGTTACGACTGGTTCAAAAAACCGGAACTGCGGGCAAAGTTTAAAGAACTCTACGGCTATGAACTGGGGGTGCCGGTAAACTGGTCGGCTTATGAGGATATCGCCGAGTTCTTCTCCGAGAAGGTCAAAGAGATCGACGGCAAACGGGTCTACGGCCATATGGACTACGGCAAGAAAGACCCGTCGCTCGGCTGGCGGTTCACTGATGCCTGGCTGTCGATGGCCGGGGCCGGCGACAAAGGTATTCCGAACGGCCTGCCGGTGGATGAATGGGGTATCCGGGTTGAAGGCTGTCGTCCGGTCGGCTCCTCCGTTTCCCGCGGCGGCGACACCAACGGCCCGGCCGCCGTCTATGCGCTCACCAAATATATCGACTGGCTGAAGAAATATGCCCCGCCCGAGGCGGCCGGCATGACCTTCTCTGAAGCCGGCCCGGTGCCTGCCCAGGGCGCTAGCGCCCAGCAGATCTTCTGGTACACCGCCTTTACCGCCGATATGGCCAAACCCGGGACTCCGGTGGTCGACGAGAAAGACAACCCGAAATGGCGGATGGCTCCGTCCCCGCACGGTCCCTACTGGGAGGAAGGGATGAAACTCGGCTATCAGGACGCCGGTTCCTGGACCCTGATGAAATCCACCCCGGTTGACCGCCGCAAAGCGGCCTGGTTGTACGCCCAGTTCGTTATCTCGAAAAGCGTCAGCCTGAAGAAGACTCATGTCGGTCTCACCCCGATCCGCGAAAGCGATATCTGGCATGCCTCCTTTACCGAGCGGGCCCCGAAGCTTGGCGGTCTGGTTGAGTTCTACCGCAGCCCGGCCCGTGTGCAATGGACCCCGACCGGCACCAACGTCCCCGATTATCCGAAACTTGCCCAGCTGTGGTGGCAGAACGTCGCCGATGCGGTGACCGGCGACAAGACTCCGCAGCAGGCCATGGATTCCCTGGCCGAACAGCAGGATAAAGTCCTCGAGCGCCTTGAAAAGGCCGGTATCCAGGGCGAGTGCGGACCGAAAATGAACAAACCCCAGGATCCGTCCATCTGGCTGAACCTGCCCGGCGCTCCCAAGCCGAAACTGGCCAACGAGAAGCCGAAGGGCGAGACCGTCGACTATGATGAGCTCGTTAAAAGCTGGGCGGCCGCGAAAAAATAACCGGGCAACAGCGATCAGCGCATCAGCGGCCGGCTCTCAGCAACCCGAAAGCCGGC
>JBBRGP010000008.1:0-21740 GCA_038224105.1 Desulfobulbales bacterium
ATACCCCCAAGCCTTCGGTTGCCTCATGGAAATCTTCGTCCGCGAGGGAACCGACAATGGCCGTATTAACCAACGGATTAATCTTGATCAGGTGCTTGACAAAGGCAATACCACTCATATCGTCGAGCTGTTCATCAACAATCACCAAGTCTATGTGTTTGCCCTTAAGCGATAATAATCCTTCAGCCCCAGTCGTAGCCGGCACCAGATCGATTGTCGATTGGCGCTGCAATCCAGCAACAAAAATCGAAAATTGTGTAATATTTTTTGTTACCAATAAAACTATCAAGAATATCCTCTCCATGAAAATCCGGCTGCCAAGCCAGCGGCAGCCGGATATTGTTGTATTGTTGGGTTGACATCCGTCGGCACCAAATTTTGGTCAGCGATTGCCACCTCTGCCCTGACCTCTGCCCTGACCTCTGCCCTGACCTTTACCCGCGCCACGGCCCGTTCCCCCCTGGCATCGGCCCAGGCCCCGGTCTTTCCCGGGCACGACATCTACTGTCGTATCTTCTGGCTGCTCATTCTTGTCTTTTTCAGGCTGGTTGCAGATCCCACGTTGTCTGCCCCCCAGCGGACCATTTCCTAGTGGGCCTTTTCCATTCATTCCAGGCATATTTATATCCTCCATTTGATCAAGGGATTTCTCGCGGCAGTGTTCAGGATTTTCCCGACAATCGCACAGACATTTCTGCGGAAGTTGCACTGTCATTCATATGCTCACCTGTTTGCGCAAAATCCAGTGTAGGCCGGAGCCGACGCCCCTTAGCTGGACGACCATTGTCGGTTGCCATGCTGATCTCCCGGCCAAGACAGATCTTACCCTGGCAACAGATATTCTTGCCGCACCCCGGCATCTTGAAATCTTCACCGAGCGGATCACCATTGACAATAGTCCCCAACACTCGGCGGACATCGCCGGTGATAAAAGAAATCAGTTTAAAACCAGCTGCCAGCAGCATATTAGCCGGGCCTTCGGAAATCGCGCCGCAGATGATGACTTTCACTTTCTCGGCACGCAACATCCGCACCAGTTCTAAGGGTCGATCGAAATCGAAGGTCAAATAGGAAGTGCTCGCCAACATATGGTTTTTGATCTCCGCAATGAGCAGGGTTCGTCCTGAATCGAAAACCGGAGATATTCGATGTTCCCATATAGTTATCGCAATTTTTACCTCTTCTGTTATTTGTTTCATGAAAGAGATTTAGCAAATACCGCGCCAGAGATTTAATTAATTGTCGCATGGTGTTTTATCCTTGAAATTGTACACTTATTAACGATATGTTTGACGTGAACCCATATAGTATCTAGCGACACAGTCGCGTTATAGCGACCGTGTGCTCCTGTATAGAGTCGCATTCGTGCGACTCAACCAGCAAGGCGTGCAAGAAGAGGTGAGATGTGATAAACAGTAAAGAAAGCGGCTGAACCGACAAGCATTGCCGCTGCAAAGTTTCAATAACTCACTTATCGGGAGGGAAGAATGAAGATCCTCGGAATATCCGGCAGCCCACGTAAAGAGAGTCAATCCGGCGTATATAGGCTGGTCCAGACTGTTCTTGAAAATAGCGGTTATGATTACGAACTTATTTCATTGCGCGGCAAGAAAATTTCCGGCTGCATCGCCTGTCTGGGATGTGTCAAGGACAATATCTGCAAGGTCGAAGACGATTTGACCGAACTGCGACGGAAAATAGTCGAAGCTGACGCCTATGTGTTTGGATCTCCAAATTATTATTCTACAATTAACGCAATGTTCCATGCGTTTATTGAACGTTGGTTTCAATTTCGCCACCAGACGGGAAATACCCTCTGGGGAAAAGTTGCCGTGGCCGTTGGCGTAGGTGGCACTGCCGGTCAAGCTCCTGCTGACGCTATCGAGACATTCCTGCTCTACAACTTTATAGAAACAGTCGCCAAAGTTTCAGGACAGGGGGCAGCCTCCTGCTACAGCTGCGGTTATGGTGAAACCTGTCAAGTGGGGATCCCGGTGATGCTGCATGGGCCGGAAGTGAAAATTACCGAGGCCATGATTCCTGATGTTAGTAAACAGCCGGAATTGCTGAAAGCCGCAGCGACTGCCGGTAAGCTTTTGGGACAACGACTTCGACAAGGAAACGACCGCCAGAAAACGACCCAGGCCATGCAGGCAAAACTCATGGCGATGTTTGGTGAATCCGTCTGAACCGTCAATATTGTTTGGCGGTCAAAGCAGCTGATTCTCGTTTTACCCCCCATTATTATTTTATTGACAAACATTAATATTCTGTGGATAATGATTGTCAATAAAGACATTCTTTCGAAAGAGTATGACCATGACCATGACCATGTCCTCTGAAATTCGCCTTAAACAAATGGTAGAACGTCTCAAGGAAAATGACCATCGCATTACTCCTCAAAGGTACGCTGTACTAAGAGTCCTTTCCCGAAGTGTCGACCACCCCTCAGCGGAAACTATCTTTGGTCGACTCGCCCCCGAATACCCTACCATGAGCTTGGCGACCGTTTATAAAACTATACACTTACTGAAAAAAAAAGGAGAAGTGCTGGAACTGGAATTCAGTGAACTTGGCAATCGATATGATGGCAATAAGCCCTACCCCCACCCTCATGTTATCTGTACGGGGTGTGGAGCGATTGTTGACCCATCGATGCTGGATTTGAATGAAATAACGGGTAAAATGATGGAGGAGACCGGCTTCAACATTACAAGTCATCGCCTTGATTTTTACGGTCTTTGTCCTGCTTGCCAGAACAAATAGATTTTTTTTGTCAATCCGCAAATAATTATTATCCATAAACATACAATGTCACTTTGTGCCAAAGCGTAACTTTGATCGTTGTACAGGGGGATGGTTTCTTAAAACAAAAGGAGAAAACATTATGATTGATGAAAAGAAATGTCCGGTAACAGGGAGATCGAACAAACACGTAGTGGGCGGCAGGTCGATTCGCGACTGGTGGCCAAACCGATTGAATCTCGATATTCTGCGTCAGCATTCCTCCAAGTCCAATCCGATGGGCGAAGATTTCAACTATGCTGAAGATTTCAAGAGCCTGGACCTCACCGCCGTGAAAAACGATCTCCATAACCTGATGACCGATTCGCAGGACTGGTGGCCAGCAGATTATGGTCACTACGGACCATTTTTTATTCGGATGGCATGGCACAGTGCTGGTACCTACCGCACCGGCGACGGCCGCGGTGGTGCAGGGACCGGTAACCAGCGCTTTGCGCCCGTCAACAGTTGGCCCGATAACGTAAACCTCGATAAGGCGCGTAGGCTGCTTTGGCCGATCAAGCAGAAGTATGGCCGGAAAATCTCCTGGGCCGACCTGATGATTCTCACCGGTAATGTCGCTATGGAATCGATGGGATTCAAGACCTTCGGTTTTGCCGGCGGACGTGAGGATATTTGGGAGCCGGAGAAAGACATCTATTGGGGCGCTGAGGAGACGTGGTTGGACGACAAACGCTATTCTGGAGAACGGGACCTGGAAGATCCTCTCGCTGCCGTGCAGATGGGCCTGATTTACGTGAATCCGGAGGGGCCGAACGGCGAACCGGATCCGCTTGCTTCCGGGCGGGACGTTCGGGAGACGTTTGCACGCATGGCAATGAACGATGAGGAGACGGTCGCACTCACCGCCGGCGGACACACCTTTGGCAAATGCCACGGCGCCGGCGATGCGGCGCGGGTTGGGCCTGAACCCGAGGCTACCGGCATTGAAGAGCAGGGACTCGGCTGGAGATGCGGTCATGGCACTGGCAAGGGCGGTGATCAGATTGGCAGTGGTTTGGAAGGCGCATGGAACCCAACCCCGACGAAGTGGGACATGAACTATCTGAACATGCTGTTTGGCAACGAGTGGGTACTGACAAAAAGCCCGGCGGGCGCAAAACAATGGACGCCGAAGGAGGCGACCGACAAGAACCTTGCTCCGGCCGCCCACGATTCATCGAAGCGGGTTCCGATCATGATGACCACCGCCGACATGGCGATGCGAATGGACCCGATCTATGAGCCGATTGCCCGGCGCTTCCATAAAAATCCGGAAGAGTTCGCCGATGCCTTCGCTCGGGCATGGTTCAAGTTGACGCACCGGGACATGGGTCCTCGCGCCCGCTACCTCGGCCCGGAGGTTCCTCAAGAGGAACTGATCTGGCAGGATCCGATCCCGGCGGTCGATCACGAACTGATTAATGAAAGTGATATCGCCACGCTGAAAGACACGATCCTTGCTTCCGGCCTGTCCGTCTCCGAACTGGTTTCAACCGCCTGGGCATCAGCATCGACCTTTCGTGGTTCAGACATACGCGGTGGCGCGAACGGTGCCCGCATTCGACTGGCACCTCAGAAAGATTGGCATGTCAATCAACCGGATCAATTAGCAAAGGTATTAAAGACACTGGAAAAAATCCAAAGCGAGTTCGGCGGGAAGGTGTCCATGGCTGACCTGATAGTTTTGGCGGGTTGCGCGGGTGTTGAACAGGCCGCCAAGAATGGCGGTCACAGTCTGACGGTCCCCTTCACGCCGGGCCGAATGGACGCCTCGCAGAAGCAAACGGATGTCGTATCCTTTTCGGCTCTGGAGCCGGAAGCGGACGGTTTCCGTAATTACCACAAGACCAAATACACAATATCGGCTGAGGAAATGCTGGTCGATAAGGCCCAATTGTTGACGCTGACACCGCCTGAATTGACGGTTCTCGTTGGCGGTATGCGCGTCTTGAACACCAACTTCGGAAAGTCTCGGCACGGTGTCTTCACCAAGCGGCCCGAGACGCTCACCAATGATTTTTTTGTAAATTTGCTCGACATGGGCACGACGTGGCAGGCCACCTCGGAAGATATAGACGTGTTCGAGGGCCGTGATCGCAAAAGTGGCGAACTCAAGTGGACCGGCACTCGTGTCGACCTGATCTTCGGTTCAAACTCCGAACTCCGCGCTCTGGCCGAAGTCTACGCAAGCGCGGACTCCCAGGAGAAGTTCCTTACCGACTTTACGGCGGTGTGGACCAAGGTTATGAATCTTGACCGTTTCGATCTCGCCGGATCGTAGAAAAACTTTTTCGAGGACGTATTTGACCTCGTCACCCGCGGCCGGTCATCCTGGCGATTTCCTTTTCGATCTCCGGACCTATCTTCTCGAGAATGAACGAGGTCATGTTGTAGGGGGTGTAATTGGTGATGTGCTTGAGTTTCAGGTAGAGGATCTCGGGCATCTTGAGGAGCACCTGCTTCATGACATCCTCGCGGACGAAGGGTTCCTCCCAGGGGTAGACCGATTCGGTCGCTGAGCCTGGGGGTTTACCGGCGCCGGCGGCAAAGGCCTCGAGGGCCGCTTCTTTGTCTTTGGGGTTGGGCACACTGCGCAACGGGCTGCCCGGTTTTTTAATTGTCATAGATTTCCGCGAAGAGTTGATTCATTTCCGTTACAGCTTTCAGGTCCTGGCCATACTCCAGGACCGCCAGCCCGTCTCGTGCCGCCTTGCGAAAGGCGATGCGGTCACGGATCATCGCCCTGGCCAGGGTGAGATGCTGAAAATCCTCCTGGGCGATGAACTCCCTGGTCTCCTGATCCTCACGAATGGCCGGATTGGTGGCAACGCGGTTGAGGACGAGAAAGGCCGAGAGGTCTTCGTTCAGGCTTTTGGCCATCTCGACCAGGCTATCCATCTGGCGGATCGTCCAGATATCGAATTGAAAGGGCTGGATAGGGATATAGGCACGATCGGCGACCCCGAGGGCATACCGCAGTTCCAGGGAGTCGCGGCCGCCGGCATCGATGATGACCTCGTCATAGCGGCCGGCCAGATCGCGGATCTGGGCTGGCAACCCCTTGCCGAATTTTTGGACGCAGGCCACCCGAGGTTCGATCTTTTCCTCCTCCCTGACCGTCGCCCAGAAGGAGGCGGTTCCCTGCCGGTCGGTGTCGAGGAGGAGCACATCCTTGCCTTTTACGGCGAGCATTGCCGCGATATTGGTAGCCAGAGTGGTCTTGCCAGTCCCGCCTTTTTCTCCGCCAAACACTGTGATACTCATGGGTCAGCTCCGTAAATGTATATACTATATATACTGTATATTCCGTATATATAGCCTAGATCATGCATATCATAGCATCGATGTCGTCTATATAGATTATACAGCCCCGCGAGACAACAAAAAAAACAGCTGCCCTCCCTGGCGGTTGGCGGCAGCTGTTGGGAATGGATTTTTTTAGCCAGGATATCATCGGTCGGCCCGGCGGATCACCTCGCAAAGTTCATCGGCCATCGTGGTTATCTCTTCCTGATTCTCGCCTTCGATCATTACCCGAATCACCGGTTCAGTGCCGGAAGGACGGACGAGGATACGACCGCCCTTGCCGAGTTTTTGCTCCATGCGGGTGACCGTTTCGGGAAAGGCGGGGATGGTATCGACCGCGATCTTTTTCGACATCCGGACGTTTTTCAAAACCTGGGGCAGACTCTCCATCAGGCCGGCCAGTTCCGACAGCGGCTTTTTGCGTTTTTTCATGATCGCCAGGAGCTGCAACCCGGCCAGAATGCCGTCGCCGGTGGTGATGTGGTCGAGAAAGACCAAATGGCCCGACTGTTCGCCACCAAACGAGTACCCCTTGTGCCGCATGCATTCGACGACATACCGGTCACCTACCCCGGTGCGGATCAGTGTCCCGCCCATCCGCTGCATCGCCAGTTCCAGGCCCATATTCGACATGATGGTAGCGACCAGGGTTTTCTTTTTCAAGCGCCGCTGGTGCAACAGTTCCTGGGCGCAGACCGCCATGATATGATCACCATCGACGATCTGGCCGTGCTCGTCGCAGACAATCAGCCGGTCGCCGTCGCCGTCGAGGGCCAGGCCGATATTCGCTCCGAGTTCACGCACCCTGCCGGCCATGATCTCGGGATGCAGGGCCCCGCAGTCCTTGTTGATATTTCGGCCATCCGGTTCGACCCCGAGTTTGGTCACCTTGGCCCCGAGTTCCTGGAAGACATGAGGCGCCACCCCGTAGGTAGCGCCATTGGCGCAATCGAGGACGATATGGAAGCCGTCGAGGGTGTATTGTTTGGGAAAGGTGTTTTTCAGGAAGACGATATACCGGCCTTTGGCATCTTCAATCCTCGCCGCCTTCCCCACTTCGTCGGCTACCGGACGAAGGGCCGCCATCTTCTGGGAAAAGATCAGATCCTCGATGTCCAGTTCCACCTCATCCGGCAGTTTAAAGCCGTCACTTGAAAAGATCTTGATGCCGTTATCCTGGAAGGGGTTGTGGGAGGCGGAAATCACTACCCCGGCGTCGGCCCGCATCGATGTGGTGATAAAGGCGATGCCGGGCGTCGGCAGCGGGCCGACCAGCAGGACGTCGACCCCCATCGAACAGATCCCCGCAGCCAGGGCGTTCTCCAGCATATAACAGGACTGCCGGGTGTCCTTGCCGATGACGATCCTATGCCCTTTGACCTTGTCTTTGACGATAAAGGCAATGGCTCGGCCAACCTGCATGGCGATCTCGATGGTCATAGGGTAGATATTGGCTACCCCCCGTATTCCGTCAGTTCCGAATAGTTTTCTCATTGGTCGATTGTCTGGTCTTTGATTTTAAGTTTTCAGAGTGCGGCTTCTCGGCCCTGCCATTTTCGCTGGACACGTCGTTGCCGGCGCCGACCGGCTGGACCGTTTCGGGCTCGATCGACAGGATCTCAATCGGATAGGCAAGATCGTCCCGGGGTACGGCTTTGACCTTCAGTGCCGTCTCTCCCTCCGAGCTCTGGGCGGTCGCCGAGAGCAGCGTTTTCAGCTCGACTTTCTTATCGAGAAGCAGTTTCGGGACATTGGCGACAATCTTCACCTCGGCGGGCTGCACCTGGTTATTCTGGCCGTCCCCGGTGATCTCCACCTTGACTCTATCAAAGGTCATGGTGACGGTCTCGAGACCGACGATAAGGTCGGCGGTCACTGAAGTTTCGCCGATCAGCTCGACGATTACCGGTTCCAGATCGAGTGGGACCTGGAGGTGGGCCGATTGTTTGATACCGTCGAGGTTGATCGCCTTGGTGAACAGGTCATCAACCTGCAGCAGGGTGGTCTGTGGGCCGGTGATGGTGATGACATCAGGATCGGTCCTCAGGGACTTGACAAAATAGCCGTTGATCACCCGGCCGGTGGTCCGGGCCTCGACCGGGAATTTTTTCTGGATCAGCTTGTCCAACGACAAAATGAGCGACGACGGCTGCACCCGCTGGACGGTGATGCCACGGAGCACCGGGATGTGCTTGTTGTCGTTTTCGATAACCATGGTGCCGGGAGTCGCCGTCGACAGATCGATCTGCCGAGTCACAGCCCGGTTGGCCATCTCGGCGATCAGCGAGCGGGGACCGCTGACCGTCACCTCGATTTCCTTTTTGAATTGATTGGAGATCACCAGATCCCGCGGCAGGTTGATGATTTCGATCGGAATCAGGACGTTTTTATTGACCCGGTCCTCACCGCCGACGAAATACCAGAGAACAATGGCCAGAAGCAAGGAAACACCCTTCAGTAGCCAGTCTCTTGACAGGAGATAGGTCAGTCTTTTCTTATCAAAGAGCTTGGCAAGGATCTTATTCATCGCGCACTCATCGAGTTTTTCCAGGAGTAGGAAGGTCCGTTGTCGGCGATGAAAATTGCTCTGAGGCTGTTGGCCAGGCTGATTTCATCTTCGACAATGGTCAAAGCCCCATGCCGGACGATTGATATTTCCTGGGTTTCCTCGGAGATAACCAGAACCACCGCATCGGTTTCCTCGGTCAGGCCGATGGCGGCCCGGTGCCTGGTCCCGTAACGCTTATTGATATAGGGGTTCTGGGTGAGCGGGAGAATGCAGCCGGCATGCTGAATCCGGCCTTTGCTGACGATCACCGCCCCGTCGTGGAGCGGTGAAACCGGCATAAAGATCGAGATAAGCAGTTCTTTGGTGAGGCGAGCGTCGAGTTTAAACCCCGATTCGATAAAATCGCCGAGACTGGTTTCGCGTTCAATGACGATAAGAGCGCCGATACGCCTCTTGGCAAGATAGAAGAGAGTTCGAATGATTTCTTCGAGTCCCTTGTCGGCGACATCGGTATGGCGATGAAAAGGCGATTTGCCCACCTGGGTGAGCGCCCGGCGAATATCGTGTTGAAAGACGATGATGACGATGAGCAGAAGAGAGCTGAGAAAGGTCTGCATAACCCATTTCAGGACCGCCAGATCCAGGACGCTGGCGAGAAAATACACCAGGGTGAGAATTACCAGACCGAGCACCATCTGTACCGAGCGCGTCCCCCTGATGATCGAGATGAGCTGGTAAATGACGAAGGCGACTACCACGATATCGACAAAATCCTGCCAGCGAAAGTAGCTGAGAAAATCTAACATGGGCGTATTGGCCGGTTCCTTTTAGTGATGCTTAGGAGAATACCCATGCTGTCAGGGTGTCTCATCTGATACTTTCAGGTAATTTTTTACAGCATCCATATATGTACGAATACTGACAAGATATTTAAAGATATTTTCCGTTCAATCGCCATTTTATCGCGATTTTTAATAAATCGGGGCGCCACGGGGCCTGCCGTGTCAAAAATATGGGCGTTTAATGCATATCTTCAATTTACAGATCCGTACCAATGCGATAAGTATATATGCCCTGTTTGCCAAATAGTACATAGAGTAAAAAGGCGCCGCTCATTCTAACGATTATTCCAAGGTTCCCCGTGCTCGGCTTGACACAAAAATAACAAGACCCGCAATCCGGTTTCAACTGATATGTCTGATCATTTCGGCAATATTCCGATCCAGCCCACTCCCCCTGCTCCTCCCACCGCCCCTGTCGTCAAGGAGGTAACAAAGCCCGCGCCGCCACCAGAACCTCAACCGGCCAGGAGAAAAAAAAAGGGGAGAGCCGCGTCGGCACGGCCGACCAACCGCCTGGTTCTCTCGCTCGGTATCGTAGTACTTTTTTTTGGTCTCTACAATCTCTTCGGATTTCTTGGAGTACCCTACTATCTCGCCAACACCCTGCCGGAAGGCTTCGCCCAAAAAACCGGGATGGTCTTCGATCCCGGTCGTATCACCTTCAACCCGCTGACCTTTCGTTTTGCCACCGAACAGGCCAAGATTTCGACCGAAACCGGAACGGTCCTGCTGAGCCTCCAGTCCCTGACCGCCGACCTCGCTCCTTTTTCACTCCTCCGTCTGGATATGGTATGCAATACCGTCACCCTCAACGAACTTGATCTGCACATCACCAGAGAACTTGACGGCTCCTATAATTTCGACCGAGTGCTGCGTCCGAAGACGGCTGGCGGGGCCTCGGAAATATTGAATTTTTCTGATCTGCCCTTTTTCTTTTCTTTAAATAATATCGGCGTAAAGAACAGCAAAATAATTTTCGCGGATCTGCCCACCGGCAAAACGCACACCATTGAAAAGATTCAACTCGAACTTCCAACCTTCTCCAATATCCCATTTCGGACCGACCTGTATTTACGCCCCAGTTTTTCGGCGGTGATCAACGGCAGTCCGGTTGACCTTACTGGCCAGGCCCGTATCGGCGACGCCGGCGACGATGTCACCAACCTCACCTGCAATCTCCATGATCTCGAACTTCCGGCCTATGCCGAGTACCTCCCTTTCGAGCTTCCTTTAAGCCTTACCAAGGGCAAAGCCGATGGCAAAATAAATCTTTTTTTCGATCCCAAGGCCCAGCATGAGGAGAAACTTTCGCTGGATTTTGAGCTGCGGATAACGAGCAGCGAACTGCAAAGCTCCGATGAAGCCGTGGTGGTGACTGTACCGGAGACGCAGGTCAACGGCAAACTTAAACCCATGGCCAAGACCGTCGTTCTATCCAGTTTAACCGTTAAAGAACCGATGATTGGTGCCAGCGGCAGTTCTTTCCTCGGCAGCATCAATGGCATCTTCAAAAAAGACAAAAAGGCGGCGGCGGCCGACACCGCCCCGGCGGCACCCCCGTTTTCTCTGGCCATCGACGAACTTTTGGTTGACAATGGCATCTTCCACCTTGCTAAGGAAAAGGGAGCCAAACAGCCGGTCACCTGGAAAAAAGTTCAGCTGAGTGTTAAAAAATATTCTTCCGCCGCCGGGCAAACCAAGGAAGATGCCGGATCTTTTCTGTTAAGCGGAGAAAAGCAAGGCTCCGCCTCGGCTTTTTCCTGGCAGGGCGACTTCGCCTCCGCCGGCAGCCTCGGTGGTACGCTGAAGCTTGATAAGATGGATTTCAAGGACCTTCTGCTGGCCCTCGGCGCCGAGCGGCGCCTGGAGGTAAAGGGAATGGCCGCTCTTCAAGGCCATCTCGTCTTTTCATTGACGAAGGAGCCCGTCTCCGCCCTCACCTTCAAGCTGACCGATGCCGATCTGACCGTCCAGGACTTCCAACTCACCGACAACAAAGTGACGGTGATCTCCGCCCCGTCGATGAAAATTGGTTCCCTCGCCACTATTTACAAGACTATTAATTTTGGCGAGGTCTCCCTGCCGGGCGGTGCGTTGCTGCTCCCGGTCGCGCGCCTGCCGGAACTGTTCAAACAGTTCACCGCCGGCAAATACCTCCTCCAGGCTCTCGATTTTACCGGGCAGATAACCCTCATTGTCGATGAAAAAGGCAAGCAGAAGGTTATCTATCCCGATATATCGCTGAAGGCGAGCGCCCTTGACACTCCGGAAAAGGCCAAAGAAAACCTCGTCCTCACTGGTAAAACTCCGGCCGGGGGAAGCTTTCAGGGTGCCGGGGATGTGCGGGTATCGCCCTTTTCCCTGGCGATCCAAACCGAGTTTTCCGGATTTTCCGCCGAAGACCTGTTCCCACTCATGACCCGTTCGCCGCTGCTGAACAGCATCTCCGGGACACTCGCCGGCAAAGGCACCTTCGGCCTGCCGCAGAAGAGTTTTGCCGGAGAGCTGCAATTCGCCAAAGCCACCGTGCGAAGATCGCCCCATACCAATTTTTCCTGGACCGATATGGTGCTGCAAGGCGTCAACTACACCTCCGAACCGTTTCATTTAGTCATTGCAACAGCCACGATCAACCAACCGCAGTTCTCCTGGCAGATCGGCGCCAAGGACCAGGATCCGCTGCAGCAGCTCGCCGCCTTCTTTCAACAGAATATTCCGACCGCGGTCAGGGAACCGCAGGCCGACGATAAAAACCACGCCACCCTCTCCCCGGTCGATATCCAGGAGATTCGCTTGAACCAGGGCAGCGTCTTCATCGAAGACACCAGGTTTAAGCCGAAATGGAAGGCTGACGTCACCGATTTTACCGGGACGATCAAGGCCATCACTTCCGCCGCAACCCCTGCGGTCAGTGAATTATCCTTTACCGGCAAGCTCCAGGAATCGCCCTTTTCCATACAGGGCGATCTCAACGTCTTCGCCAAGGATCCAAACGGTAAATTCCACCTTACTCTGGACGGATACCCCTTGAGCGCGCTGCATGAACAGCTTGCCCCCCAGACCGACGTCGACACCAAACATGGATTTTTCAAGCTGCAGCGCGACGGCGGGTGGCAGGACGGTCAGTTCCTGCATAACGGTTCGCTGGTATTCTCCGGAGTAAGACCGGTTTCCGAAAAAGCCGACTCGGCACTGACCCTGGCCCTTCTCAATGGCCCGGACGAGATGTTTACCCTCGATTTTGAATTTGCCGGCCTGCAACCCGCCGGTAACACCGTCTTTATTGACGAAATACTCAGCCATTTCCAAACCAAGGTCATTAAAACCTCGGTTTCCCCCCTGCTCATAGCCTCCGGTGATTTCTCCGATCTCATCGGCAATGAGGCCGCTGAATTTGTGCCGGGGGAACTGGCGCTTTCAGATAATGGCCGTGAGGTGCTTTCCCGGTATATCGCCCTGGTCGAGGCCCATCCGCACGTCGGCCTCGAGCTGTCCGGCGGCACCGATCGAGACATCGATGGACCGGCGCTGAAACTGCAGCTCGAAGCCCTCGAAGCCAAACGGATCGAGGCTGAAAACCAGAAACGCTCCGAGATCTGGCG
Organism: Desulfobulbales bacterium; assembly: GCA_038224105.1. Taxonomy (GTDB): domain Bacteria; phylum Desulfobacterota; class Desulfobulbia; order Desulfobulbales; family Desulfocapsaceae; genus Desulforhopalus_A. The sequence goes on from JBBRGP010000008.1 coordinate 13,047, forward strand.
GCAGGAGAAGGCCCTCTTTGACCGGCAGGTTGCGGAAAGCCAGAAAAAACCGGCGGCCAAGGGAAAAATTGCCGAAAACACCATCCCGCCGGCGGTACTCAAAGATTTCATCCCGCTCCAGGCCAAGCCGGTTACCGTCGATGATGGCATGCTTCTCGATCTGGCGAAAAAGCGCGCTCAGGTCGTATTGCAGACTCTAGCCAGCCAGTTGGCCCTGCAACCGGAGCGAGTGACTATTGTCCCGCTGAAAAAGGTCAACAACAGCCAGTCGGACAACGTCATCAAGATTGGTCTGAACGCCGTGAAATGAGGGAAGGCAGGTCGGTGTGTCTTCGCCTTTTAATGTTCTTGGCGGGCAACCGCCGGTCAGCGGGCTGATACCCCAGTCAGGATCGACGATGGAAATTTTTTATGGTTTACCTCCTCTCCCCGACTTGCTCAGCTGGCTGGCGGGAATCTCGCTCGGCACTTTTTTCCTCAGTCTCCTTCTTGTCCCGTACCTCGTTGGTAAACTTGCTCCGGACTGTTTCGTGAAACTTAGCGGAAAGGCTGAACGGCCGCAGCCGCCGCTCACCGTCGGCTCCCTGATCCTGCTGGTTTCCCGAAACGTCATCGGCCTTGCTCTGCTGCTTGCCGGCATGGCCATGCTCGTTCTACCCGGCCAGGGAATTCTTACCATGCTGCTCGGTGTTGTTCTCCTGTCGTTCCCCGGTAAACTCACCCTGATCACATGGCTGATCAGCCTCCCCGGAGTGCGCCGCAGCCTCGATTGGCTGCGCGAAAAACAAGGGAAACAGCCGTTTATCTGGCCGGAAAAATAGAAGGAATTTGTCTGGGCACTGAACGCCTCGCCTACCTTGAGGGAGAAAACGGCTGGTATAACGGATCACCCACCAAAACCATCTGCCAGGACAGATACGGCAAAGAAATGAGATAGGCTTCGCCAAGACTCATATGGCCCTCGATCAGGCTGGCAAAGAACAGTTCCGGCAAGGGAAAGCCCTGGACATATGGTTCATAGACCGGGCCAATCGTCGCGGCAACGCCATGCTCGAGCATTTGCACGCACCAACCCGTACCCTGTTTGTCCCTGAGCGTCATACACTCGGCGCTGGCGATATGATAGCCGATGGCACCTTTCCGCCAGACAAAACTGTCGATATAGCGACCGAGGGAGTACCAGCCGCAGTATAAGGCAGCCTCGGGGCAGCCGTTGACGGCGAACAGTTCCTCCCGGGCATCGACGACGGTCGTCATCCGCCTGGTAACCGCCTCTGCCGCCCGGTGGAGAGAGAGATCGTAGCGCATATAGCCGTCGGTCCCTACCGCTCCCTCGGGTTTTGGCCAGCGGGCATCAAAATAGGCCTTGCCCTGCAATCCCGCCTGTTCGGCCAGCAGAGTATCGGCAATGACCCGGTACACCGTCGCCGGATCGGGCCCATCCAGGCGGCTGACCAAAAGCACCAGGTCTTTGCTGACCGCTTGCGGTACTCCCTGAAAGCCTAAGAAGTAGGGGTTGCTCACCCACCCCGCCAAATTGTAAGATCCGGCCCTGGCCAGAGCGAGTTCCGAATCGACGGCGGCCTTCTGGTCGGTTTTCATTATCCGGTCGATCGACTTGCCCAGTTCCGCTTTTTTGTGCTGGCGTTCCGCTTCCCCACTGGTCGAATCCTGGGCCAGATTCTCCTGGAGACCAAGATTTTGCAGGACCTCCTCCTTATCGGCCCGGGAGGACACCGACGGATCGACCTTGAGCGGAACTCCATACACCAGAACCACGGCCGCGATGCGCTGGTTGACAAGCAGCACCGCAAGGGTATCAAGCACCGCTTTTTTCAGGACATGGTCGTATTCATCCCGGGACATGGTTTCGTGGACCGTCAGCGGAACCGCCACCAGATGGGCTGGGGGGATTCCTCTTTTTTTCATATAATACCTTGCTATTTCAATGCTTTCAGGAATTTTGCTGTTGGCGACGACAAGTACCTCCTCTGGCTCCAGACCATAGGCTAATGGTATTCCGGCCACCACCGCCATTGCAGCTATCAAAACCTTTACAAAAAGATTCATAGGACTGTCCTGGTGTAATAAAAAGATTGACCCGGGAATAGTTCAGAAAAGAGAATTTTTTTCGTAATTCTGGAAAATTCTTCTTTTTTTTCCTCTCCCGATTTATAATACCACACAAATTTCTTCCTCTATCGCGTCTATTCTGAAAAAAAAGGTCACAACAACCCTCAACTCCGGACGCACCAGGTCGATGGCAGACACACTCCAGGATATCAAGAGAATCGTCTCCAACCAGAAAAATCTGCTCGAAACCATTCCGGAAATGGTTTTGCTGGTCAAAAGCAGCGACTGGGTTGAATACATGAACCCAAGCGCCGTCAATTTTTTTGGCGATCTGGGCCGCCACAAAATACATGGAGATCCTGACAAACAAGCCAAGGCCGCCGTCCTCCTGAATGTCGTTGCCAAGACAATCCAAAACAATAGGATCGGCGCAACCCTGGAGACCGCCTTTGAACAATCCCATCTTGAATACACCCTGGCGCCGTTCGAGGGATATACCGGCGATTCGCTGTATTGGTTATTCACTCGAGACCTCACTGAAAATAAAAAACAGCTGGAGGAACTCTCCCTCTTTCATAACAGCATAGAAACCATCCTTTCCCACAAGATCAGCGAATTGAATGAAAGCGAACGGATGCGGCAAAAACTTGCCAGCGAATTGAATTCCCTGAAAGAACACCTCAAGGAACAACCCGCGGCAGGGAAAATGATCGGTTCCAGCCGCGCCCTCAGCGAGTTGCGCGACATGGTTTTTCAGGTGGCGAAGTCGGACGCGACAATTCTGATCACCGGGGAATCGGGAACGGGCAAAGAACTGGTCGCCAACCTGCTCCGGGAAAGCAGTAACAGAAACAACAAACCCTTTCTCAAAATAAACTGCAATACCATCAATGATTCTCTTCTGGAGAGCGATCTTTTCGGTCATGAAAAAGGGGCTTTTACCGGGGCCGACAGCAGGAGAAAAGGCAAATTTGAAGTGGTCGACGGCGGCACGATTTTTCTTGACGAAATCGGCGACATCAGTCCCAGAATGCAGGCGGCCCTTCTCAGAGTTCTGCAAGACGGAGACATAATCCGGGTTGGCGGAAACACTCCGTTAAAAATTGATGTCCGGGTGATCGCCGCCACCAATCTTGACCTGGCGGCCATGGTGCAGAAAGGTACCTTTCGCCTTGACCTGTTTTATCGCCTGAATATCATCAACATTTCCATTCCTCCGCTCCGCGAACGCAAGGAGGATATCATTGATCTCACGACCCATTTCATCAGACAATACCGCCAGGCCTTCAAAAAGGATATCAATTTCCTGCCGCAGTCGATTCTCGACCGCCTCCTCCTTCACGACTGGCCGGGCAATGTCCGGGAACTGGAAAATGTTATTCAACGGGCCGTTCTCATGGCGAAAAACAATGTCATTACCGAAAACGAGCTCTTTTTCGACACCCAGTCGGGGAATAGCCATCATGCTCCCCAGAAAAACTACCTTCAGCACATTGATGGACGCACTTTAAAATCGCTGGTGGCGGATTTTGAGAAGGATATAATTGTCCATTCCCTGGAAAAAAACCGCGGCAACGTACCCGAGACGGTGAAACAACTGGATATTGGCAAAACCGCGTTTTATGATAAAATGAAGCGCCACAGTATATTGCCAAAGGCGTTAAAATAACAAATAATTGTGGCATTATTATTGCGTGTGAATTATTGGGCGTAGGTCCACGCTCGAGTTGTTTATCTTATCGTAACAGGAATCTTCCTACTATGACCGCCAATAATACGAGACAGCCGGGCAACTGCCGGTTCTGGTCCGCATTGTCGATGAAATGTCGGATTTGCAAGGAGGGCCTGTTCATCCCACTTGACAACCACATTGAAATGTACTGCAAGACAACGGAATACCCACATTGCCTGCAATACATGCTGCACTCGGAAAACATTGAGTCAAATCTTGAGCATACCAAAAATATCGAGAATAACCGCCGGAAATATGAACGGTTCCACACCTGCCGTCAGATCACCCTGGTCAGGCTTGTCCAGTCCGGGGAAATCGCCACCCATTATTCTATTATCGCCAAAACCCTTGATTTAAGCAGCGGTGGAATGCGCCTGACGACGAAGAAACCCCTCGCCAATCACTGTCTCGTCCAGTTTACCTTCGACGAATCTTTCCCGGAAAACCTCCAGTACGGCACCGGCCAGGTGGCCTGGTGCAACAAGCAGATCGACGAACCAGGGTATCAGACCGGGATAACTTTTCAGGATGACCGACTGATCTCCTCGATGGACCGCTACCTGATCTCGCAGCAGTTCGACATGTAGGAAGCGCTCGACTGGCCAGACAGGTCGTGCAGTTTCTTTCATTCAGCCAGGTTATCTTTTGACAACGGCCTGTTCTTTCGCCCCAACCCCTTGCACGAGAATAATGAGCAGGAGAACCGGGATGCCCATGGCCGCAGTCACCAGGAAGAACTGCTCGTAGCCGAAGGCCGACACCATCGTCCCGGAATAACCGCCAAACATCTTGGGCAGAAGGGTCATCATCGAACTGAAGATGGCATATTGGACCGCGGTAAAGGAGACACTGGTAAGACTTGATAAAAAGGCGACAAAGGCGGTGCTGGCAATCCCTGCACTCAGATTGTCGGCGCCGATCACCAGGGTCAGCAGTGTCACGTCATTGCCGGCACCGGCCAGCAGCATGAACAGCAAGTTCGTAGCGGCGGAAAGAAATGCCCCTAAAAAAAGGATCTTTTTCACGCCGTAGCGCAGCGTCAAGATTCCGCCAAGAAATCCACCCACCAGAGTCATCGCCAACCCAAAGGACTTGGTAATGCTGGCGATGATGGTTTTACTGAACCCCATATCCAGATAAAAAACATTGGAAACAACGCCTAGCACGATATCCGACAATCGGTAACAGCCGATCAAAATCACAAACAGGATCGCAGCTTTTCCCCCATAGCGGAAAAAGAAATCCTGCACCGGCGCATAATAAGCCTGGCGCACCATCCCCTTGTTGACCAGGCCGGTCAGCACGGCAAGCCAGGCGACAATTGCCGCAGCGCCTGCCGCCAGACCAAATCGCAATACCTCAAGACCAAACGAACCGGTTGATGCCGTGCCTGAGAAAATGACCGGGAAGATCTCGCTCCAATGGGCCAAACCGGCAGCGGATTTAAAAAAAGTCAGGGCAAAGGCCGCTATGGCCAGGATAAACAGCACCACAAATCGCAGGTAATCGGCGATCGAATAGAGATCCTGCCTGATGGCTTGGGAGGACTCGGGCTCAGCGATGCAAAGGGTGGTGACCAGACCTCCGCCCATCACCACAGCCATGGCGATATAGGTTGCCCGCCAGGCCTGATAGTTATAGCCGCTGCCGCCGCCGAGGTAATCGGCGAGCAGCAGGGACCCTGCTCCCGCCACCAGCATCCCCATGCGATAGCCGGCGATATACATGGAAGAAAGAAGGGCCTGGAGGCTCTGTTCGGCGCTTTCAATGCGATAGGCATCTATGACTACGTCCTGCGTAGCCGACGAGAAACCCAGCAGGATTGCGGCCATGGCCATAGCGAGCAGATCCTCGCGGTTTTCGCTCGGGTCGATCGACGCCATCCATAAGATTGCCACGATGATGAGCAACTGGGCTATGAGCAGCCAACTCCTTCGCCGCCCAAGCAGACGGGTGAGATATGGCAGAGGCAGGAGATCGACAATCGGCGCCCAGAGAAACTTAAAGGAATAGCCGAGGGCCGCCCAACTGAAAAAGGTCACCGTCGACCGGTCCACCCCCGCCTCCCGCAACCACACCGACAGTGTCGAAAAAATCAACAGCAGCGGCATGCCGGCAGAAAACCCGAGAAAAAGCATGGCAATGGCCCGGGGATGCCGCCAGGCCCTGAAGGTATCGCTCCAGGTTGGTATTTCCGCTCTCTCTCCGCTCATTGTTGTCTTTTCCTCTTAATACGATTATGATATTTTACCTGGCACCAAACATAATCCGAATATTCCCCGGGTTGTCTGCGCTGTTTTTAATACAAGATAACCGAACTGTCCATATCTCGTTCCATTGAAGATGACCATACGAATCCACAATACCCTCTCCGGTAAAAAGGAAGTGTTGCAGCCCATCAGGGACGGCCATATTTCGCTGTATGTCTGCGGCATCACCTCCTATGACTATTGCCATATCGGCCATGCCCGGTCGGCGCTGGCCTTTGACATGATCGTCCGCTATCTCAAATACCGGGGCTACCAGGTCACTTATGTCCGCAATTTTACCGATATCGACGATAAGATCATCAACCGCGCCAAGGAACAGGAGACCACCTCGCAACAGCTCGCCAACCGGTTTATCGAGGAATTCTACACCGACATGGACCGCCTGGGCGTCGATCGACCGGATATCGAACCGAAGGCCACCGAACATATCGAGGAGATGATCTGCCTCATCGGCGAACTCATCGAGCAGGGCCGGGCCTACCCCGCCGGCGGTGACGTCTATTACATCGTCGACAGTTTCCCCGAGTACGGCAAACTGTCCAAGCGAAATCTCGACGACATGCAGGCCGGCGCCCGCATCTCGGTCAATGAGCAGAAACGCCATCCCATGGATTTTGTCCTGTGGAAAGGATCGAAACCCGGAGAACCCACCTGGGCCAGCCCCTGGGGACCGGGCCGGCCCGGATGGCACATCGAATGCTCGGCGATGAGCCGCAAATATCTCGGCCTGACCTTCGATATCCATGGCGGCGGCCAGGATCTCATTTTCCCCCACCATGAGAATGAAATCGCTCAGAGCGAGGGGGCCAACCATATACCGCTGGCCAATTACTGGATACATCATGGCTTTGTCACCATTCGCGATGAGAAGATGTCCAAATCGCTCGGCAACTTCCTGACCATTCGAGATATCCTCGACCATTATCACCCGGAAATTCTCCGGTTCTTCATCTTTTCCACCCATTACCGCAACCCTCTGGATTTCTCCGAATCGGCGATGCAGGACGCGACCGCCGGGCTTGAACGTCTCTACGAATGCGTCGCGGCCCTTGATGCCCTGCCGGTAAACGGAGACGGTGGTGACGGGCCAAGCGTCGTATCCACCAAAGACACCCGACATCTGGAGGAAATGGAAGACCGTTTTCAGCAGGCTATGGACAACGATTTCAACACCGCCCAGGCCCAAGGGATCTTCTTCGACGCAGTCAAGGCGATGAACCGGATTCACCGGAAACTGCCGGCCACGCCGGCAAAAAGTGATCTCCACCTATTGAAAAAATGCGACGCCGCCCTCAGAAAACTGGCCGGCATCATGGGCCTGCTCCGGGAGGATGCGCAGCAGTATATCTCGGCGAAAAAGACCAGAATGATCGCAGATGGTGAAATCGACATCACTGCCATCGATGCTCTCATCGCCGAACGCTACCAATGCCGCTTGGCCAAAAACTGGGCGAAAAGCGATGAAATCAGAGACCGGCTGCTGGTACAAAACATTGAATTACAAGATGGTCCTGACGGCACCACCTGGTCCGTCAGAGGCGGTTGAGCGCTGTCGCTACGCAAAACCGCACGACCCGGTAGAGGTCTTTTCAATGAGACGAGGGGAGGTGGATGACCATGAGACAACCCGCGGTTGCCGACCGCTTCTATCCAGGATCTCCAGCGGCACTGAGACTCGCCGTAGCCGAGTTGCTGCCGGCCGCCAAGCCTGCCGAAAAACAAAAAGCCCTGGCGATGGTATCACCGCATGCCGGCTACGTTTATTCCGGTGCCCTCGCCGCCCAGACCTTCAGTTCCATCGTCATTCCCGAGACCGTCATCATCATCGGCCCCAATCACCGCGGACAAGGTGCCCCCATCGCCCTGTCGAAGACAAGCTGGGCGATGCCTCTCGGCACGGTACCGGTCGACAGCGAGGTCTGCGACCTGATGGTCAAGTATTCGCAGTACATTAAAGTCGATGAACTGGCCCACAAATATGAACACTCGCTGGAGGTTCAGGTGCCGTTCCTGCAAATGCTCCAGAAACGGCTGAGCATTGTGCCGCTGGTAGTTTCCCAAATTTCCTATCCGCTCTGCGAAGAGGTGGCCGACGCCGTCGCCAAGGCCATCCGGGGCAGTGGCAAGGACATCCTGATCGTTGCCTCCAGCGATATGAACCACTATGAGACTCGAAGAAGCACCGAGACCAAAGATCGACTGGCCCTGCAGTGCATCGAGTGCCTCGATGCCAACGGTCTCTATCGCACCGTCTACGATAACGGAATATCGATGTGCGGCGTCATCCCAGTGGTCATCGCCATGCTTGCGGCCAAGGCCGGCGGCGCCAAAACCTCCCGACTCGTCGGCTATACCGATTCCGGCTATGTATCCGGCGATACCGGCCAGGTTGTCGGCTACGCCGGCATCGTCATAAACTGAAATTTGCTTGACAGTACATCGGAAATCTTTTATAAACTCGCCACACTTTCCGAGGATTGGGGGATGGTCTAATGGTAAGGCGGCGGACTCTGACTCCGCTTATCGAGGTTCGAGCCCTCGTCCCCCAGCCACGCAAACTCAAGCACTTAGAGCATAAAAGCTTTAAGTGCTTTTTTGCTTTCCGGTAGCCTGTACAAC
>JBBRGP010000009.1:0-21088 GCA_038224105.1 Desulfobulbales bacterium
GAGAAATTTATGACCAAGACCGACCCCTTCGTGCGCCCCGGCCACAAGACCGGGGATATCGGCAATGATCGCCGGTTCGTAGTATTTAAAGTGCATCACCCCCAACTGGGGTTCGAGGGTGGTAAAAGGGTAGGCGCCAATCTTGGGATGGGCGGAGGAAAGCTTGGAGAGCAGGGTCGATTTGCCGGCGTTGGGGAGGCCGACCAAACCAACATCGGCAAGCAGCTTCAGTTCGATCTTCAGCCAAAATTCTTCCCCGATCTTGCCCTTGGTGGCAATTCTCGGAGTCCTGTTGGTACCGCTGGCAAAATGGGGATTGCCGAGGCCGGGATCACCACCGGCAGCCGCCACAAAGGTTTGACCATCCACTGCCAGGTCGGCAAGGATACGATCGCTATCGACACTTTTAATCACCGAACCGACCGGGATATCAACAATGCAGTCCTTGCCGCTTCGGCCGTGCATGTCTTTGCCCTGGCCGTGTTCACCACGCTCCGCCTTGAAGTGGGAGCGGAATTGAAAATCGATCAACGAATGCAGGTCTTTTTTGGCGCGGATAATGACGCTGCCCCCTCTGCCGCCGTCGCCGCCGTTAGGTCCGCCTTTCGGGACGTATTTTTCCCTCCGGAAACTGACACAGCCATTGCCGCCGTCCCCTCCTTTCACATAAAACTTCGCTTCGTCAATAAATGCCATATCTCGGTCCATAAGGTTGACAACGGGTACATCGAAAAACGGCTGGAGCAGAAGAAGAAAAAAAAACTCGACCGTCAATAGGGCATTGAGGTCGAGTTCTGCTCCTCCGTGAACCACTCTCAGAGCGATTCCAGGCGCGTCTTTTACTAAAACCGGTCAGGCTACGCTATAAACACTGACTCGTTTTCGGTCTTTTCCAAAATTTTCGAAGGTAACCACACCGTCAACCATCGCAAACAGGGTGTAATCCCTTCCGCAACCGACGTTGGTTCCCGGGTGAATTTTCGTCCCGTGCTGACGCACCAGGATGTTGCCGGCTTTAACCGCCTGGCCGCCAAATCGTTTGACCCCGAGCCTCTGTCCAGAGCTGTCACGACCGTTCCGCGAACTCCCACCTGCTTTTTTATGAGCCATCTTCTACTCCTTGCTTATAACGGAATTCAACACCCGTTTCTCTATTGCTCTCTGTTATCAGTACCGCTCATCTATTACTGGGCGGATATTTCTTCAATTTTCAAAGCGGTGTAAGACTGTCGGTGACCTCTTCGCAAACGATAGCCGGTGCGGCGCTTTTTCTTAAAAACGATAACCTTCTTGGCCCTGCCCTGTTCGGCTATTTTGGCAGTCACCTTAGCGTTTTCGAGAACCGGCTGGCCAACCTTGATACTGTCGCCGTCAACGATCATCAGCACATCCTTCAGATCAATGCTGTCGCCGATGTTGCCTTCGAGTTTTTCCACCCGAACCTGATCTCCGCATGCAACCTGATACTGTTTGCCACCTGTACGAACTATCGCATACATATATAAACCTCTTTGACTGAATCTTCGCTGTTCTCGACTATTAACTGCAAAACTTTACAAGAACTCGGTATTTGACCTTTTTAGGCCATAATTGTCAATACAATTCACACCACTCACACGAATTAACGTCGGTAAGGAGCGAAAGCGGGGGGCGAAGGGTATGGCAGGTGCTCAACATACCCCCCCTTCATGGGAATTACCTTCCCATGAAGGGGGCTTACTGATACGCGCTGGAAGAAGTTACCCGGCGAATTCGAGACGGGATTTTTCCTTTTCCGATCGAATAATGCAGGCGCGGGCGAAAGCGGCCTTTTTCCCGTGCTTGGCGATGGAAACCGAAGTCTTTCCCTGCTTGCCCTGATGGGTGACCCAGCTGACCTCGTATCTGTTGAGTTTTTCGTTGAGGCGAACACCGACAACACCGGTGCTGGAGTTGCTCACCGTCACCATATGTTTATTGGTCCGGATTTTACCAAGTTTTTTCTCCGTCTTGTCGCGCCAGGATATTGCTGACAGCAGACTGGAATATCGCCCGCCGCATTTTCTATCCGAGAAGAACTTGGAATGGGTCCTGCCAAGGAATCTGACGCGGACATACCATCCGTGCGTTCTTTTGGACTCCTGATCGATCCTTGCAATATCTTTATGCTTTTCAAGGAGAATTTTTTGTTTTTTGTCGTCTTCCATAAACATACCTCAAAGATGTTGTTATACTCTTGCCCATCAGACCACGGATATCCCGATGCCAAGGATGCGGCATGAAAACTATGTACATTTCAACAAACCATGGTATGTTGTTCAGGCAAATGCACAAAACCTGACAACACTCTCCAGCAAAACTACTTAGTTGGTCAGGGGCGGAAAGTCAACTTTTTTCACGCAAGCCGTAAAAAAATATTTGGGTTTTCAGCCACCCCAACCGGTTCACGAGGATTTCTGCACAACCCCGCCCCTGCCATAAATTTTCAGAATGACAAATAACAACCAAGAATTACTGACCCTTTGTGAAACCATCACCACCCTCCGGGGCACCCATGGATGTCCCTGGGATAAGAAACAAACCTGCAACAGCCTGATGAAGCATCTTCAATCGGAATGCGAGGAACTCCTCGCCGCCATCAGAAACGAAGATCCTAACAATATCTGCGAAGAGCTTGGCGACCTGCTGTACATCCTCATCATGATTTCTGAAATAAACAAGGACCTAGGATTGTTCGAACTGACGGATGTCATTCGCACCATCAATGAAAAACTGATACGCCGCCATCCTCATGTCTTTGCCGGTCAGGCGTACGAGAGTGAAGAACAGCTGGCTGCCCAATGGCAGGCAATCAAAGCAAAGGAGAAGAAACAAAATAGTGTTTGACACCCCAGCTCCTCCTTTGTACTATAGTCAGTTTTTATTATCAGGCAAACTGAATATTTTTACGGGTGCCTGATGGTATTTTCTATTCTACCCTTCTCGCTCTCTGCCAGAATTGCAAAGTGCGAGGGCCGAACCATACGGAGGCAATCGCCTTCGTGTAAAACGTGAGTCCGTGAGGAGGAACACATGCGCAGGTATGAAACGATCTTTATTCTTCGCCCCAGTGCGGGGGAAGAAGAGATCAACCGAGTCGTTGGGAGCACCACCCAGATCATTATCGAGAACCAGGGCAGTATCATCGAATTGAACAAGTGGGGCATGAAGAAGCTGGCTTATCAGATTAAGAAAGAAAGCCTGGGATACTACGTTTTTTGCGACTTTGCCGGATCTCCCGCAGCCGTCGCCGAAATCGAGCGAAAATTCAGAATTGATGATATGGTCCTGAAATACATGACCATCAAAATCGCCGAGTCAATCACCGAGGCCAGAATCCAGGAGGCAGTGGCCGCCGTTTCCGAAAAGGCCACGACGGTGGTGGACGGTGATGCAGCCGATAACGGCGATTCTGAACATGCAATCGAAGAAGAAAGTGAAGAAGAGACTGACATCGAATAGGTCAGGCAATTCTCACGATATTTTCAACCCAGGAGGTTAAATCATGGCACAGCGACCACAAAAAAAACTTTTTTCAAGAAAAAAAACCTGTCGATTCTGCGGCGACAAAGAGTTGGCAATTGATTATAAAGATGTCAAAACATTAAGAAATTTCGTCTCAGAGCGGGGCAAGATCATTCCCCGGCGGATCATTGGCACCTGCGCTACCCATCAGCGACAGCTGTGTGAGGCCATAAAACAGGCGCGACAGATCGCATTTCTGCCGTACTCCGGCTCAACGCAGGGATAAACACCAAGAGTGTATAGGATTACTGGTGGCTACCCGGGATTATGAACAGCCAGAAATCAGCAGTATCATTACCGCTGTTCTGCTGACCGCACTGGCATTGATTCTTCCCGGTATCCAGTGGTCGCTGTTCGGCTGGCTGCACTTTTTTTTACCTTTGTTGACATTTTTTCTTTTCGGAAGATATGGCCGATACAGCGGCAAGAGGCTTTTGCTGACTGGGGCGGCAATTGCGCTTATTGTCAACTTTTTCCTGGGGAATATCGATCTCTTCGTCTTTTCCTGCGCCTCACTTTTCGCGGGTTTTGTGCTGCACCGTTCGGCCGAACGGGGGGACTTGCCGCCGCTGAGCGGGTTACAGGGTTTCCTGGCCCTGGCCGGGGGTTGGTTGCTTGTCATGCTCGGGTTATCCGCCGGATCCGAAGTTTCAGTCTACGGTCAGTTTTTGCACACTCTTGATCAGGGGATTACCGAAACCCTGGAGTATTACCGGCAAAGCGACTCCCTGTCGGTTGAAACCCTCCAGGTTATGGAAACGACCCTTGCCCAGATGAGGGTGCTCGTCCCAATGGTCATGCCGGGCGTTGTCGGCAGCCTGGTCCTGCTGATTGTCTGGCTGACCATGGTCCTGGGTAACGGTTTGGTGCTGAAAACCAGTGGCCATTCGGCCTGGCCCAGTTACCGCAACTGGCAATTGCCGGAACGGCTGGTTTGGCTGGTGATTGTTATGGGGGCGTTGGCCATTCTGCCCATCCGACCGCTTCGGCTGGTCGGAATTAACTGTTTTATTTTGTTAAGTATTATTTACTGTTTTCAAGGATTGTCGATCACGGTTTTTTTTATGAATAAGTGGAATGTCCCCCTGCTGCTCCGATCATTTTTTTACGTAATGATTGTTTTTCAGTCTCTCGGGACAGTGATTCTGCTGGTTTTCGGCATCGCCGATATCTGGTTGGATTTTCGCAAACTCAAAAGTACAACGATGACCGACACCAAATAAATCAACATGTGAAAAGCTCATGGAAATGCTATAGTTGCCTTTTCACTGCTTAAAAGAAATAGAGGAAAAGGAGTTGGAAAAATGGAACTCATCTTAAAAGAAACGATCAGCACCCTTGGCCAGGAAGGCGAGGTAGTAAAGGTAAGGCCCGGTTATGGCCGCAATTATTTACTTCCCCAAGGCAAAGCGGTGCTTGCCACCGCGGCAAATCTTGCCAGTCTCAAACAGAACAAGGCACTGATCGCGGCCAACCTGGCCAAGGAACTGAAGATTGCTCAGGACATCGCCAAAACTATTTCCGGGAATGTCGTCGTCATTGAACAGTTGGCAGGTGATGACGAACGTCTTTTCGGGTCCGTCACCAGTGCCGACATCTGCGCCAAACTTGCGGCACTGAACGTTCAGATCGACAAGAAACAGATCCTCTTGACCGAGCCGATCAAGACCCTCGGGACAACAAAGGTCCAGATCAAGGTTGGTTTCAATGTTACCGCGGAAATCACCGTTAACGTCGTCCCGGTGAAAGCTCTCTAAAACTACAGGGTTATCGGCTTCCCACTCCGGTTGCTGAGACTCTTCCCTGTTCTTTTGCAGTCTTTCTGGTACGCGCTGAGGGACCACTGAACACACCTTGAGGCATGACCTTAAAGGTGTGTTTTTGTTTAATGATCAAGGTCCGCGCCAGCAAGTGCCGGCAAATGATCGATAAGCCTTCCATCTACCGCCCCCAACATGAACGAATACATGGCAATGAACGAGCCGAAAATGCTGACATCCGCGAGGATTCCGCCGCAGAATATTGAGGCCGAGCAGGCGGTGCTTGGTTCGATCCTGCTTAAGGCCGATGTGTTCGGTACCGTTCTGGAAATTCTTAAATCAGGGGATTTCTACAAAGACAGCCATCGGCTGATTTTTGAAGCGATGATCGACCTCTTTGAAAAAAACGAACCTCTCGATCTCCTGACAGTCTCCAACCTGCTGCGCGATATCAACAAGATAGAACAGGCGGGCGGGCCGACTTATCTCGCCTCGCTCACCTCCATTGTACCCGTCACCGCCAATATTGCCAGTTACGCCAAAATCATCCGAGGGAAATCGATTTTGCGGCGACTGATATCGGTCAATACCGATATCGCCGCCCGTTGTTTCGAGGAGCAGAACGATATCGAACTTCTTCTCGATCGCGCGGAACAGGCTATCTTCGAGATCGCCGGCACCAAAGCCGACCAGAATTTTACCCCGGTCAAAGCCATTGTTCCGAAGGCCTTCGCCATGGTTGAACAGCTCTTCAAGAGAAAAGAGCTGATCACCGGTGTCCCCACCGGCTATGGCGAGATCGACCGGATGACCGCCGGTCTGCAACCCTCCGATCTTATTATCATCGCCGCCCGACCATCAATGGGCAAGACCTCCTTTGCCATGAACATCGCCCAGCACGCATCTCTCGTCGAAAAGACTGGGGTGGCTATTTTCAGCCTGGAGATGTCCAAGGAACAGTTGGTCATGAGATTGTTGAGTTCGGTCGGCAGAATCGATTCCCAACGAATCCGCACCGGGAAATTACGAAGCGAGGACTGGCCAAGGCTGACTCGGGCGGTGGGGATGCTCACTGATGCCCCGATGTTTATCGACGACACCCCGGCAATCTCGATCCTCGAAATGCGCGCCAAAATCAGGCGACTCGCCTCACAGCACGAGATCGGACTGATCATCGTCGACTACCTGCAACTGATGCGGGGTCGAAGCGATAGCGAGAACCGAACCCAGGAAATCAGTGAAATCTCCAGGTCCTTGAAGGCCCTGGCCAAGGAGCATCACGTGCCGGTGATCGCCCTTTCTCAGTTAAACAGAAGTCTCGAGAGCCGAACCGACAAGCGGCCGATGATGGCCGATCTCCGCGAATCGGGGGCGATCGAACAGGATGCCGACGTCATCTGCTTTATCTATCGAGACGAGGTGTACAATAAAGCCGATGACAATCCGGAAAAAGGGATGGCCGAAGTGATCATCGGCAAACAGCGAAATGGCCCGACCGGCGTTGCCAGATTGACGTTCATTAAAGAATTCACGATGTTTGAAAATATGAGCAATTTCGATGAGCCGGATGGGTACACCTGAAAGCGGCCGCCAGCCCCTGCAGCGGATTTCATCGACCAAACCCTTGTTTTCGAGGTACGACAATGACCAGCGACAACACCGCTTCAAGTAAGTATGATTTTAAAACTATTGAAAAAAAATGGCAGACTTTGTGGGATGACGGACAAACTTATCAGGTGACGGAGGACGACAGCAGGGAAAAATACTATGTCCTCGAGATGTTCCCCTATCCTTCCGGCCGCATTCACATGGGCCATGTCCGTAACTACTCGATCGGCGATGTCGTCGCCCGTTACAAGCGGATGCGTGGCTATAACGTTCTCCACCCGATGGGCTGGGATGCATTCGGTCTGCCCGCCGAAAATGCCGCCCAGAAAAACAACAGTCATCCCGCCACCTGGACCTATGCCAATATCGACTACATGCGCCACCAGCTTCGCCAGCTTGGCCTCTCCTACGACTGGAGCCGGGAGATCGCTACCTGCAACCCCAAGTATTATCGCTGGGAACAGCTCCTCTTTATCGAAATGTTCAGGCGCGGACTTGTCTACCAGAAGATCACCACCGTTAACTGGTGCGAGTCGTGCCGAACGGTCCTGGCCAATGAGCAGGTGATCGACGGAGCCTGCTGGCGGTGTGATGCCCCGGTATACCCGCGGAAAATGAACGGCTGGTTTTTCAAGATCACCAACTACGCCGAAGAACTGCTGGACGACCTTGACCGGTTGCCGGGATGGCCGGAAAAGGTCGTCACCATGCAGCGCAACTGGATCGGAAAATCGACCGGACTCACCTGCGATTTCCCGGTCGAAGGCGCGGACTGCCGGATCTCCATCTTCACCACCCGCCCCGACACGATTTTTGGGGTAACCTTCATGTCCATTGCCGCGGAGCATCCGCTCCTCGACACCCTTATCGCAGGAACCGAAAAGGAGGCGGAGATCCGGGAATTTGCCGGCCGGATCCAGATTGACAAACAACGCCGGGCCCTCGACGAGGAGCCGGAAAAGCTCGGCATCTTTACCGGGCGGTATTGTCTTAATCCTTTTAACGGCAAACGGGTTCCGATCTACGTCGCCAATTTCGTCCTGGTCGAGTACGGCACCGGCGCGGTTATGGCGGTACCCGCCCACGACCAGCGGGATTTCGAATTCGCCAAAAAATATTCTCTGCCGATTGAACCGGTGGTCATCCCGCCCGGGACAAAGCTCGACCCGGCAACCATGGAACAGGCATCAGTTGTCCCTGGTCTTCTCGCCAATTCAGGTACTTTCAGCGGTATGGATTCCCTGGCAGCGCAGGCCGCAATCATTCTGCACGCCACGGCAAACCATTTGGGCGCGGCCCATATCACCTATCGGCTGCGGGATTGGGGGATTTCCCGGCAAAGGTACTGGGGAGCGCCCATCCCGATGATCCATTGCGACAGCTGCGGCGTCCAGCCGGTCCCGGAAGATGAACTGCCCGTGGTTCTGCCGGAAGACACTGAAACCGGCAGCTCCTGTCTGCCCCTGCACCAGCGACCGTCCTTCATCACCACCACATGCCCGAAATGCGGGGGCCCGGCCCGGCGAGAAACCGACACCATGGATACCTTTATGGAGTCTTCCTGGTATTTTGCGAGATTTGCCTGCCCACGGCTGGCCGAACGACCCCTCGACCATGGCAAGACCGCCTACTGGCTGCCGGTCGACCAGTATATTGGCGGCGTGGAACATGCCATCCTCCACCTTCTCTATTCCCGCTTTTTCACCAAGGTCCTCCGTGATCTCGGCCATCTTGCGGTCGATGAGCCTTTCACCAATCTCCTGACCCAGGGGATGGTTATCAAGGACGGGGCGAAGATGTCGAAATCAAAAGGCAATGTCGTTGACCCCAACGACCTGATTCAGGAATATGGCGCCGACACGGTGCGACTCTTCAGTCTCTTTGCCGCCCCGCCGGAACGGGACCTGGAATGGAGCGCCCAGGGCGTCGAGGGCTCTTCCCGCTTCCTCAACCGGGTATATCGCCTGATCCTTGCCAACCACCATCAGTTCCGGGCACCCCAGACCCTTCCCCTCGAGCTTGGTGCCTCGGGGAAGGGTTTGCACCGAAAAACCCACCAGACCATAAAACGGGTGACTGAAAGCATCGAGCAGAACTTCCACTTCAACACGGCCATCAGTGCGATGATGGAACTGTTTAACGTTCTTTCGGCAAGCACCAGCGGGAATTCCGGGGACAACGCTGAAGCGCCGGTGGTGTGCGAGGCAATCTCCGTGCTTCTCCTCCTTCTCTCCCCGATGGTCCCCCACTTTGCCGCCGAAATGTGGGAGCTGACCGGCAACAGCGGTTCCATCGAAGGCCGACGATGGCCGGAATTCGATGCCGAAGCGGCCAGAGAGGATCTCCTGACCATCGTCCTGCAGGTCAACGGCAAGGTACGTTCGCGGCTGCAGGTCGCCGCCGATATCGACGACGAAGGCCTTATCCAGATGGCTCTCGCCGACGATAACATGGTAAAATTCATCGACGGCATGGCGGTTAAAAAGACAATCGTCGTCAAGAAGAAACTTGTCAATATTGTCGTTTGATACTAGTATCATTGGTCGAGAGCAGGGGAGTGACCGGAACCCTGAGCAACGAGGAATGGCCCTGGATGGAAAATTATTCACAAGGGTACTGAAACCAAACAAAACGCCTACCGGAGAAAACACGTGAAAACCGTTTGTCGACTCTTCCCGCTGATTGTCATTGCCTGCATCCTTGCCGCCTGCGGCTACCGCAATCCCAATATCTATAACGGACCGCATAAAAGTATCTATATAACCGAGTGGAAAAACAGGACCAGCGAGCTCGGGCTCGACTCGAAAATCTATCGGTCCTTGACCAGATGGTTCCAGAAATCGGGATCCATTTCCACGGTCCGGGAAAAGGGCGGGGCCGATCTGGTATTGGCCGGGGAGATTGTCTCCCTCCAATTGCCGAGCCTTTCCTATGGGGCAAACAACATAACCACCGAGGTGAGGGTGCAGCTGCGGATCCGCTACATCCTGAAAGACATTGCGACCAATAAAATACTCCTCGAAGTTCCCGATCAGACATGGACCGAGGAATATCTGGTTTCGTCCAACGCCACCGCCAATCTCGACAATGAAGGCCGGGCTCTGAACTCCATCATCGACGATATGTCGCAGAAGATTTACCAGAGAACCATCGCCCAGCTGCCGAAACTTTAAAACTGGCGACGCCAGATCCTGTTTAGGAGCGGGGCAGCGGCCACCGCTGGTTCTGCCCTGCTTCTGGTAGTCCGTACCCGCCTGCTGATGCTGAGAATTGCCCATCTGTCTTTTACCAGTCCCTTTGTCCTTGCCCCGCTCGCCGGCTTTACTGATCTGCCCTTTCGTCTTCTCTGTCGGCGCCATGGCGCGGGTTACGGGGTGTCGGAAATGGTCAGCTGTCACGGTCTGGTCTATCGCCAGCGGAACACCTTGAGACTGCTCGCCTCGGTGCCTGAAGAACGGCCGGTATCGTTTCAGCTTTTCGGTGCAGACCCGGAAATGATGGCCGATGCGGCGGAAATTTTGACCGCCTGCGACCCGGATATGATCGATATCAATATGGGCTGTCCGGTCAGAAAGGTGACCAGACGAGGGGCCGGGGCGGCCTTGATGACCGACATGAAGCTGGCGCAAACAATCTTAAAAAAAGTCGTTTCCAGGGTGTCTGTGCCGATCACCGTCAAAATCAGGTCCGGCAAAGACAGCCAGTCGATATCCGCTGCCGCTTTCGCAAAAATGGCCGAAGACCACGGAGCCGCGGCCGTCACCATCCATGCCAGGACCTGGGCTCAGGGGTTTTCCGGGCGGATTGACCCGGAGGTCATCAGTCTGGCGAAAAAAACGGTGTCCATTCCGGTGATTGGCAACGGGGATGTGCTTTCCCGCCGGGATGGTCTGGAGATGATGAACTTGACCGGTTGTGACGGGGTAATGATCGGCCGTGGTGCCTTGGGCAACCCCTGGATCTTCCGGGAAACCGGGCGACCGGGCAACCTCGCGGAAATCATCGAGGGGGCACGAGAACATCTGCGGTTGATCGAGGAATTCCTTCCGGCCGAGCGTCTGCTTAGCTCGATTAAAAGCCAGATATCCCGGTATTTCAAGGGACTGCCGGGGAGTTCGACCGTGCGGAAAAATATTTTCGCCGCCTCCACCCTTGATGAGCTGCGGGAGTTGATCGCCCCGGACCGCGGCCAGACTTAATTTCGCCTACTTCCTCAGATCCTCGATCTTTTTGATGAGAGCCTTGCATTCCGTTCTCATCTTGTCGGGCAGGGCGTCGTCGCGCAGGGCATTTTTGAGGCTCTGTTCAGCGAGTTTCATCTTGCCCGAATAAAGGTTATACTTGCCAAGATACAATGCCGCCAATCCCTGCTGCTTGCTGTCCGCGGCGATCTGTCCCAGTTCGAAATAGACCTGGGCATATTCCGGGAGCTCGCGACTGAGTGTTTGCAAATACCCTGTCGCTTCGGCCAGACGACCGGCGCGATACAGGAGTTTGGCCAGGATAAAGGTGCCGTACAGGTCCGACCCGTCTGCCTGTAAGGCATCCCGCAGGGATTGCTCAGCCTCGGCCAATTTTCCCTGGGCAAGCTGGATGACAGCCCGGTCCACCTTTAAAATATTTTTATCGGGAAAGGCGTCGATGACCGTGGTCAGCAGCTCCATGCTTTTACCAAGATCATTCTCGTTTCTGGCCACCTGGGAAAGGCCGAACGTTGCCATGATTCGGGCGAATTCGCTGGTCCTGCCGTCGGCGAGGACAGTCGCCAGGTGCTGTTTGAAGATTTCGGTATCCCGGGCGCTCGCGAGAATCCGGTACTTGCAGCGGAAAAACTCGAAGTCACTGGCAGCGCTGGGTGGGGGGGCGCCGCTTGCCTGGTCTATATCAACCAGGGATTGGATATAATTGAGCCGGGCTTCCGGATCGGGATGGGTGAGAAGATACTGCGGCAATTTTTCACTCCGGTACCGGGCAATGCGCCGCATGGTTTCCAGCATTTTCACCTGCGCCTCCGGATCGCGGCCGAGTTTTTTCATCCAGCCGTAGGCCAGAAGGTCGGCCTCTTCTTCATGTTGCCGGCTGAAATGGAGGTTAACGCTCTGTCCGGACGCCAATGCGCCGGTGAGCAGGACCGGGGCGGTGGCGCCGCCGAATGCCACCGCGGCCAGGGCCAGGGCCAGCGAGGCGATCCCTGAATAGGTGCCCATTTCGACTCGCGAGGCGAGGTGGCGATTGACGATATGCCCTATCTCATGAGCCATAACCGACACCAGTTCACCTTCTGAATTCATCGCCCCGATCAGTCCCGAATGAAAAAAAATCAGGCCGGAAGGGGCGGCGAAGGCATTGAACTCTTTATCGTCGATGACGAAAAAGTGGTAGTCGAAATACTGGATGCCGGCAACCCCGAGAACGTTTTGTCCAAGTTTTGTTATATATTGTGTGATATCGGGATCATCGTTGAGGACGAACGCCGATCGCACCGAATAGAGGAGTTTCTCCCCCACCTCCCGTTCCTCGCCGATGGAAAAGGGATAAGCCGGCATAACGATGCTGAACTGAGCAAAGATTCCCACCACCAACCAAATTAAAGTTTTTCGAGATCGCATATTCATAAACTTTTCAACCACTGCACGGTCCTTTGCAGCCCTTCTTCCATGGAAACTACCGGTTCATAGCCAAGATCCTGGCGGGCATTGGCTATCGAAAAATAATGCGATTTTGCTAACTGCTCCGCAAGAAATCGGGTCATTCTCGGCTCCTTGTCAAGTCGACAGACGGCATGGATCAGTTCCAGTGCACCGCCGAGCCGGTAGGCAAGCGCGGTGGAGACCGAAGAGTACACAGGCGGAACCGCCAATTCGGAAAATAAATGGTTTATCCACCCCCACAGATTAACCGGAGTACCCTGGCTGATAAAATAGGACCTGCCCCCGGCCGTACCCTTTTCAGCAAGATTTTTCGCGGCCAGGAGGTGGGCATGGGCGACATTGTCAATATAGGATACATCGACAAGATTGCTGCCGTCTCCCACCCTTTTCAGCTGCTTTTTCCTGCCGCTGGCAAGGAGCCGCGGCAACAGGTGGGGATCGCCTGGTCCGAAGATTAAATGCGGACGCAGTGCGCAGGTCCGCAGCTCGTCGGAATTCGCGGCGAGGACCATTTTTTCCGCAAGGATCTTGCTTTTGGCGTAATGGCAAAGAGGGGTCCGGGCATAGCCCAGCCGTTCGTCGCCGCCGCGGATGTCCGCCCGGTCAAACACCACCGAAGGGGTTGAGGTATGGACGAGCATGGCCACCCTGTTTCTTCGGCAGCCTTCAAGGACCTGCTCGGTGCCCACCACATTCGTGCGGTAGTATCCCTGCCACGGTCCCCAGATGCCTGCCAGGGCGGCAACATGAAAGACGATATCCACTCCACTGGCGGCTTCGGTCATGACCCCCGGCCGACTGATGTCACCAACCAGGCATCGCCCACCTGCCGCTTCGATCTCGGGATAATGATGGCGGCCGATAACCCTGGTTTCCACCCCCAGGTGAAGCAGTCTTCTGACAATGGCCTTGCCGACGAAGCCGCCGCCACCGGTGACCAGCGCTGTTCTTATCTCGGGGGTAAAATCCTCTTTTCCGCCCATTGTCCCAGTTTTTCACGAAATATTTTGGCATTATGCCGGATATCAACGGGGAAATCGTCATGAACGAGAAAATAGTTGATCCCCCTGGTCAGCTCACTGTAGCCGGCCAGTGCCCGGACCTCGGCCAGCAATTTCTTTCTGTCGATGCCCACGTTTTTACGCGGTTCAACGACCATGACCGGTATGGCCAGGCCGCTGTCACCGCCTCTCACCCCGACCAGGGCGGAGCGGTGAACGTCCGGATGTTCGTTGATGATCGCTTCGCAGGGAATGGTATAAAGGGTTCCGGCCGCGGTCACGACGCGGTGGGCGCGCCGCCCGCAAAACCATAGTCGCTGCTGGTCGTCGAGATAGCCGACATCGCCCAGGCGATGCCACAGGGCGCCGTTTTTCCGGATTTTTGCGAGCTGCGTCTCCTCGGGATTATTCTGATAGGCCTTGGTCACCACGTCACCTTGAACAATGATCTCGCCGATACCACCGGTTTCAAGGAGCATCGCCTGGTCCAGTTCGGCAAGCGGACCATCGACGATGGCCATGATCCGGAGATCGATTCCCGGTAAAGCTCGCCCGACACAGGTCCCTCGCCCCTGCCGACTCCGTTTCCAGGTGTCGCCGAGCACCTCCCGGCCGTCGATCGAGGCAACCGGCAGACTTTCCGTTGCCCCATAGGGCGTAGCGATGGCGGCGGTGGGCGGAAGAATGGCAGCAACCCTTTGCAGCAGTTCGTAAGGTACCGGGGCGCCGGCCATCAGGACCTTGCGGAGGGACTGGAGGATGATGCCTTGGTCGAGGCAATAGCGGCTCACCACATTCCAGATCGCCGGCGAACCAAAGGAATATGTTACCCCATACCGGTTGATGGAAGCAACGAACTTCTTCGGATCAACCTGGGCCGGCCTGGTCGGATCCATATCGGGAATCACCGAGCAGGCCCCAAGCGCCGCCGAGAACAGGGCAAAGAGGGGAAAGGCCGGCTGATCAACATCGGCGGGGCCAATCCCATAGTATTCCCTGATTAGCCGCAGTTGAGCGCTGAAAATCGCGTGTTCATAACGAACTCCCTTCGGCGGGCCGGTAGAACCGGTGGTGAAGATGATCGCCGCGAGGTCGTCTTCCCCGGGCTGGTAGACAGGCGCCGGATTGCTGGTCGCCGGAAGACACCTGCTGATATCCGGTCCGAAAATTCCAAACGAGTTGCCGCAGCAGAAATATTTCTCCACCGTCGCAAACGGCTTCTTGAAGATTTTTGCGAACATCACCGCCTTGCTGATGCCGACCAGGACCCGCGGCTGGACCCTGGCGATGCAGCGCAGCAGGTTTTTATAACCCATGCCGGGGTCGATGAGGACAATCGGGGCGCCGAGTTTGAAAAGGGCCAGGGTAAGGCAGATGAATTCGATGGAAGGGGTGACCATCAGGACCACCACATCCCCGGGTCGGACACCTTTTTCAGTCAAATAATGGCAGTACCCATCGGATTGGCTGTTGAGCTGACCAAAGGTGATGCTTTTCCCGGTTTTTGCTTCGACAATCCCGGTTCGTCCGCTGCACTCTTTGGCGGCCTGCACAAAGGTTTCGGCAATGTTGATCGCCATCGCCCTTCTCCTCTACTGTTCTTTCGCCAGAAAGGCCTGCAGGATGGGGATGATGTCGGCGCCTTTATCCTCCAGCAGGTAGTGGCCTCCGTCGTTGAAATAGTGACTTTCGGCCTTGGGAAACCGTCGCCGCCATTCGCCGAAGAACAGATCATTAAAGCAAAAATCCTTGCCGCCCCAGAGGATCATCATGGGGATCTTTCCGGCGCGGACCTGGTCGAGCCGCTCTTCTATCTCCACCAGCTTTGCATAGCTTTTATGGTCTCTATGCATTGGAATATCTTCGACGAACCTGGCAATCGCAATCCGGTTCTGCCAGGAATCATAGGGGGCCAGATAGGCCCGGGCCGTTTCCCGGTCGAGCCTTTTTTCAACCGCCATGAAGCGGGCCGGAGCGGCAAAGCCGTTGAACAATCTGACGATGATTTCCCCGACAATCGGCAGGCGGCAAAGACGGATACGCCACGGCAGACGGGATGACCGGAAGGCGGCGGTATTCATGATCACGATGTTTTCGAGCCGATCAAGTTCCTTTACACCACAGCCGAGGCCGATGGCGCCGCCCCAATCATGGACGACCAGGGAGAATCGATCAATTTTTAAATATTCCAGCAAAGACCAGAGGTTTTCGATATGCTGGGCAAGGCAGTAGGGATAATCAGGCGGCTTGTCGGAAAGGCCGCAGCCCATATGATCGACAGCGATAACACGGTAATTTTGCTTAAAAAATGTGATGAGATGACGAAAGTAATACGACCAGGTCGGGTTGCCGTGCACCATGACAATAACCGGGCCGGTACCCTCGTCGATGAAGTGGAGTCGCCCGCCTTGTACGTCCAGAAAGTTGCTGACAAAAGGATAATCTTTATACACCGCTAGAATGGAGGCCGAGGGGTTAAAGAGGAGGTGGAAGCGGCCTGTTGCTCCGAGAGTCCGGCCGGCCGACAGGTAAAGGACGGTCGCCAAACAATCAATACCCAACCTGCTTTTGACAGATCGGCACCATCGGTTGTTCTTGGCAACTCACGGTAACAAAAGCCTGTCTGGTGACGATCTAGTTATACTTCAACCGCCCATGCTGTCAACTGTTTATCGCCGTGAATGCCGGACCACGGACCTTGCCCGCGGTCTTGCAGCCGCTGTCTCCGGGCCGCGCCCGGCAATACATGTTGTCGCCAGGAAGCGCTTCTATCAATAGATTATCATGAAATAATTAAAATTATATTGCTTTTCCAAATTTGATATGATGTCGGGCTTTGAAAGTGTTTTTCACCGGTGAAAAAGCAAGGAAGAGACGATTTGTCAGCCCGGATTGCCGCTTGGCGATCGCTGTTTGCGCCCAACTCCACCGGCTGCCCGGCTGCTCGAAGGGGCGGGAAAATCTTAACGGCTCATCTTTGAACCGAGCACACAAGGAGAAGGAATATGGCAGAAGGCACAGTCAAATGGTTCAATGATGCAAAGAGGGCGCCCGGGTAACCTTCGAGATAGTCGACGGTCCCAAAGGCCCCGCCGCCGATAAGGTTGTAAAAAAATAAAGCACTCTTTGTTGTTCGCCGACCAAGGCCCCCGGCACGGAAGGTACGCAGGGGCCTTGGTTGTTTCACATGGCGACGAGAGGCAGATATTCAGGTTTCCACCGGATCCGATCGATCAGTTTCTTCATCCGCGCTTCATCGTTGTTGTGTTGAAAATCCGAGTAGACGCATGGCCTGCTGACGCCGTGCTTAACCGCCGTCATCGCCACCGCCAGGGCCACCTTTTTCCCGACCTGGCGGATGTTGCGAATTCGCGGGACCAGCATGCCCCGGCCGAGATCCTCAGGGATCATCATCTCGGCGATCGCGTAGGCCGCGGCGGTGAAGAATTCGGGCAGCACCTCACTCGCTCCGGAGGCGAGGGTACCGAGTCCGACCCCGGGAAAGACCAAAGCGTTGTTACACTGGCTGGCGTGGAAGAGATCTTCCTGGCCATTCCTGGAGATGCAGGGGTTGCTGGTGGCGATCATAACTCCCCGTTCGTACCATTTGCGAAGGTTTCGACAGAAGAGCTCCGGGGTGGAGATACGATGAAAAATCGGGAGAATGAGCGGACGCGAGGTGTTTTCCTTGAGGGCATCGACCGCTTCTTCCTGAAAAAAGAAATCCTGACCGGTGGTGCCAATGAGGACGGTGATGCCGGCCTGGCGGATGATTTCGGGAATTGCGACCTTGTTGATAGCACTGATCCACGGGTTTTTCTTCTTGTCTTTGGCGAATTTCCTTTTATACAGTATCAGGTCGCGATGGCTGGTGATGAGGCCTTGGGAATCGATTATGAAGATTCGCTCCAGCGCCTCTTTTTCGGAAAGCCCCTCTTGCACAAGGGCGTTGCGGATCTGTTCGCCGATGCCCACTCCCCCGGCCCCGGCCCCGCTGATGAGAAAACGCTGGTCGCCGAGCTTCTCGTTTTTGATCTTGACCGCCGAAAGAATTGCCGCCAGTGCCACCGCCCCGGTTCCCTGGATGTCATCGTTGAAGGAAATGACCTCATCGACGAAGGCATCGCGGATACTGAAGGCGTTGTGCTGGGAGAAATCCTCCCACTGGCAGAGCGCATTGGGGAAGACGTTGCGAAAAGCCCTGAC
The DNA here is from genome assembly GCA_038224105.1 of Desulfobulbales bacterium. Taxonomy (GTDB): domain Bacteria; phylum Desulfobacterota; class Desulfobulbia; order Desulfobulbales; family Desulfocapsaceae; genus Desulforhopalus_A. The sequence goes on from JBBRGP010000009.1 coordinate 17,770, forward strand.
GAACCTGCCGATAAAGGAGAGGTACTCCTCCCCTTCCAGCCGCCGGTGCCGCCATCCGAGATACTGGACGTCGGCGAGCAGATTCTCATTGTTGGTACCGACATCGAGTGAGATCGGCAGACAGTGCCAGGGGGCGATGCCGGCACCCTGGGTATAAAGCATCAGTTTGCCAAGGCAGACCGCGATCCCGCCGGCACCCTGATCGCCGATGCCGAGCACCCCTTGATTATCGGTGACCACGGCGATCCTGACATCGCGGTGGATAAACCTTCTCAGAATGTCTTCGGCCCGGTCGATATTGCCGGGGTAGAAATGCAGGCCGTTGGCCTGGCGGAACATCGAAGAGTACTTCTGTACTGCCTGGCCGATAGTAGGCGTGTAAATGATTTTGATGTAATTTTCGATATCACTCTGAATCAGGGCATGGGCCAGGGTGACATTGCGATCGAACAGCGACCGGATAAAGATGAATTTTTCAATATCATCGGTCTTTTCATTGATCTTGATGCGCGAACTTTCGACCTGCCCTTCAAGCGGACGGACCCCCGGCGGCAGGGTGGCTTCGAGGTTGAGCAGCTTTCGTTCCGTCAGGGTGAACGCCGTGCCTTTATTGACATAACTGCAGGACCGGGCGGACGCGCCACTGGCGTACACGACAATTTCCCTGGTGTTGCCGTATTCATCATATTTGAACCTATACAGATTTGTTGCCATGCTCAGCCCCCTCCCTGCTCACTTTACGAAATGCGCGATTGACAAGTATCTTTCTTTACCGCATAATCCCCGGCCATGGAAGCCTGGCAGCGTATATTACAAGACAGCATCACCACCCTGGACGGTCTGCAACGATATGTGGAGTGTGATACTACCGCATTAGGGGAAGTAATAGCAAACTTTCCCATGCGGATAAATCCTTATTTTGCAAAATTGATCCAGTCCCCCGAAGACCCGCTCGGCAAACAGGCGATTCCCGCCGTGGCGGAGCTCGATGACCGGGTGGGCCTGGTCGATCCCCTGGCCGAGGAGAATCTCAGCCCAGTCGAGAATCTCGTCCATAAATATCCGGATCGCGCCCTGTTGCTCGTTTCCAACCAGTGTGCCATGTACTGCCGGTTTTGCACGCGAAAGCGTAAAGTCGGCACCGATCGGATGCGGATTACCGAGGAGACCATGGCCGCAGGCTATGACTATCTCCGCGGCCATCCGCAAATCAGGGAGATCCTGCTCTCCGGCGGCGATCCTCTTCTGCTCCCCGATGACAAGATCGCGGCCATCCTGAAAACCCTGCGGGCCATTCCCTCGATCGAGGTCATCCGTATCGGCACCCGGGTCCCCTCGGTACTGCCGATGCGGATCACCGACCGGCTGGTGGCCGTCCTCAAGGCCCATCACCCTCTCTATATCAATACCCACTTCAATCATCCGCTTGAGATAACCGCCGAAGCATCTCTTGCCTGCGCCAGGCTGGCCGACGCCGGTATCCCGCTCGGCTGCCAGACCGTGCTGTTAAAGGGCATCAACGACGACGCCGCGACTATCCGCGAACTTATGCTCGCCCTGCTGCGTATCCGGGTCAAACCGTACTATCTCTTCCAGGCCGATCTCACCCGGGGCACCAACCATTTTCGGACGACTACCGAGGTCGGCATCGCCATCATGCGCGGGCTCTATGGCCATATTTCCGGCATGGCGGTCCCGACCTTTGCCCTTGACGCTCCCGGCGGCAAAGGCAAAATACCCCTGACCCCCCAATATATAATGGAAAATGGCCGGAATCTCGTTTTCCAAAATTACCTGGGCGAGGTATGCACCTACCCCGAAGCCGGCGAGGCGGTCTGAACCTTCGATCGTTTGCGGCTTTCTTCCCGATATCCTTTGATTCTCCGGCGGCAATCGGTATAATGAAGGTGTTGCATGGCCGAGGAACGGGGTTTTTGGCGATACCCCTCGCCAAGAGATGCGGCGCTTGCCGAAAGATTCTTCGCAACAGGCGCGGATATGCTTTTTCCGAGGGACGAAAAGCGTTTTTTTGTTTTTGACCATTTCAATGCACCGGAGCTTGGCCACCATGACCCAGGATGAACTGCTCGACACTATTCTCAGCTCGTCTGAGCTGCCCACTTTGCCGACCGTGGCCTCAAAGCTCATTTCCCTGACAGCCAAGGAAGATGCCACCCTCGCCGATATCGGTGAACTGGTTTCTCGGGATATTTCCCTGTCGGCGAAGATTCTGAAGGTATCCAATTCGGCGTTTTACAGTTTCCCCCAGCAAATCGGATCGATCCAGCAGGCCGTCAATATTCTCGGCATGAACGCCGTCCGCAGCCTGGTTTTATCCTTTTCCTTTCTGAACATAAAAGCCGGCAAGACCGCCAGCCGTTTTCAATTCGAAAAGTTCTGGGAAAAATCCCTCGCCTCCGCTGTCGCCGCTCGGCTGATCCTCGAACAGACCAAGGGCGTCGACCCGGAGGAGGGCTTTGTCACCGGTCTCCTGCAAAATCTCGGCGAGCTGATCCTGGCCAGGACATATCCCGGCGAATACGATAAGGTCCTGCAGAATATCGAGGAAAACCAGACTTCAACCTGTGCTGCCGAGCAGGCTGTTTTTGGCGCCGATCACAACTTTGTCGGCACCAGGGTGGCAAGGTGCTGGGGTTTTCCCGAATCCTTGCTGGCACCGATCGAGTATCACCACGACCCGGAAAAATACCCCGGCAACCAGGCAGCCATCCGCACCACGGTCAAGGCCGTGTATCTCTCCGATCATCTCACCAATATCCTCTTTTCCGAGAAGCCGGAAGCCTATTACAAAATCTTTCACAAGGAGGCGGGAAAACTGCTCGGTTTAAGCGGTGAGGCCATTGAAGAGATTCTCGAACAGTACCATATCCGGGTCGAAGAAGCCGGTACCTACTTCAATCTCAAGATGCACAGCAGCAAATCCGTCCAGGAGATCCTGCAGGAGGCCAATATTCGCCTGAGCCTCATCAATCTCGACTATGACCAGATGAACAAGCAGCTGGTACAGGCGAAGATCAATCTCGAAAATCTCACCAGGGCGCTCGAGGAAAAAAACAAGATACTCAACAATCTTGCTAACATCGATGGCCTGACCGGAGTCAACAATCACCGCTTTTTTCAAAACGCCTTCGATCAGGAGATCAATCGGGCAACGCGGAACGGTTCCGCCCTGTCCCTGCTCTTTATCGACATCGATTATTTCAAGAAATTCAATGACAGCTATGGCCATCAGATCGGGGATTTCGTCCTTGCCCAATTCGCCAAGACCATCCGCGAGAATATCCGGCAGTATGACATC
>JBBRGP010000010.1:0-20563 GCA_038224105.1 Desulfobulbales bacterium
CGCGATTTTTTTGTCTTTCCCAGGCTGCATGACCGGGAGGTCCAGACCCCGTACCTTTGCACTACCCGGGAATACCCGGACTGGCCTATGGCCAAGGTCAAAGAGACTCCCGACGAACTGGCGGAAAAGGTGGCCGTGGCTCTGCTCCAGATGCACCCCGATTCGCCGGCCGCCCAAGCCGCCAGCTGCGCCGGCTGGACGATACCCTTGAACTACCAGCCGGTCATGGATCTGATGATGGCCCTGCGGGTCGGCCCATACAAGGATCTGGGGAAGGTTACCATTGCCGATATCGTCCGTAACTATGGACCGTGGATCCTCGTCGCCTTTGTTTTCTTTTGCAGCCATGCCCTCTTCACCGTTCTGATAATGAAACTGAACCGGCGGATCAAGGCATCGCACTATTTACTCACCGGCGAGATTGAGCTGCACAAGAAACTGGACAGGGAGCTCGAACAGGCCAAGCAGCAGGCCGAGGGTGCCACCCTGGCGAAAAGCCGGTTTCTTGCCAATATGAGCCATGAGATCCGGACTCCGATGAACGGGATCATCGCGGCGACGGACCTGGCTCTGGCCGAAACCTTATCGCCGGAGGTGGAGCATTATCTGCATATTGTCCAGAATTCTTCTTACTCCCTGCTCGGCATCATCAATGACATCCTTGATTTTTCCAAGATTGAAGCCGGTCAGCTGGATTTGAAGAAACGGACGTTCAGACTCGATGAGATGTTCGATCGGGTGATGGATGTGTTTGTCAACCAGGCGGCCGAAAAAGACATCGAGATGCTCGTCGACATCGACGCCAACACCCCGCGCATCCTGCTCGGAGATTGCCTGCGGATGCAGCAGATCCTGACCAATCTGATCGGCAACGCGATCAAGTTCACCGGCCCCGGCGGCATCATTCTGGTCAGTGTCCGGGACAGCGGCCTGATTGAAGGATTGGGCGTTGACCAGGTGATGCTGGCCTTTGCGGTTAAAGACACCGGCACCGGCATTTCTCCAGAGTACCTGCCACTGCTCTTTGAACCTTTCACCCAGGGCGATTCGTCCTCGACCAGAAAATACGAAGGAACCGGCCTTGGCCTGAGCATCTGTAAAAAGTTTGTGACCATGATGGACGGCACCATCGGTGTCGACAGCGTCAGCGGCCATGGATCAACCTTCTATTTTACGGTGCGGCTCGCAAAATCCGGTGGGACACCGGTCTCAAGATACGTTTTCCCGCCTGACATCAAGGGGGTGAACGTCCTGGTGGTCGACGACTGCGCCGACAGCCGCGAGATCATGGCCAAGATGCTCGCCTCCCTGGAGTTCCGGGTAGAGACGGTCTCCTCCGGCCTTGCGGCGGTCGACCGACTGCGCAGTGCCGGCCCCAACCAGGCCCCGGTGGAATTGGTGCTGATGGACTGGAAGATGCCGGAAATCGACGGGATAGAGGCATCACGGCGGATCCGTGAAGAACTTCAGCTGACTCTCCCGATCATCATGATGACCGCCTTTGCCCGGGAAGTGCACCGATCGACGGCGGAAAAGGTCGGCACCAACGGCTTCTTGACCAAACCGATTTTTCAGTCGACCCTCTTCGACGCGATCATGGACGCCTTCGGCAAGGAAGGCGCGCGCAAGCCCGGCGTCAAAAGGTCCTTTACCACCAAGGCCTCGATGTATAAGAAACACCTGAAAGGCTGCAGCATCCTGGTGGCGGAGGATAACCTTACCAATCAACAGGTCGCCAGGGCAATTCTCGGAGGCGCCGGAATCATCGTCACCATGGTCGACAACGGCGAAGAGGCGGTGGCCGAGGCCGCGAAGGGGTCCTTCGACGCCGTGCTCATGGACATCCAGATGCCGAAGATGAACGGCTATGAAGCGACCAAACAGATTCGTCTGCTGCCCGGCCGCGGCAGCCTGCCGATTATTGCCATGACCGCCCATGCCCTGAAAGGCGATGAAGAGAAATGCCTCGAGGCGGGGATGGACGGCTATGTCGCCAAACCGATCAATCAGGACCGCCTCTTTTATACCATCTGGCGACTGCTCTTGAACCATAACAAGGTGACCGGTATAGACGATGCGGACGCCGTCACCCCGCATTCTCCCGCCCTGGCCAGCGGCGATTCCCTGACGCCACCGGGGGAAGAGGAGGTCGAAGTGAGGCGGTTCGAGGCTCAGGACGACTCTCCAGCCTTTCACCTCCCGGGTATCGACGTTGGTGCCGTTCTCCAGGCCACCGGTCTCAACTGGCGTACTTTTCAGGACGTTCTCGTCGGCTTTTGCCGAGATAACCGAACTACGGCCGCCACCATCGACCGGGCCCTGGCCACGGATGACCGGTCAGCTCTCCTCCACCTCGCCCACAGCCTCAAGGGAAGTGCAGGGAATATCGGGGCCGGTGAACTGCGCGAGGTCGCAGACGAACTGGAGCAAGGCTGCGGCAACCATCTCCCTGCCACCGCCATCGCCCGACTCTGCGAAGCGCTGCAGCAAGAATTGACCCGACTGCTGGGAGTGCTCGAACCAATGGTGGGGAAGTCGGCGGATGGTGGTGAAAAAGTCCTTTCCCTTGCCACGGAATCCGATATCACCACGCTTCTGACCGCCTTCACCGAGGCGATCGACCGGGCCGATCCCCAAGAAATTGTTACGATTACCAGACAGGTCATCGACCGGCTTGCCGATCACCCGGGTATCGATCGGGCCAGCCTCGAAACCTTGGAGGCGCAGACCCGGCGGTATGACTACGATCAGGCCCTCAAAACCATAGAAAATCTCCGAAAAGCCATGGAAGATCAACAATGAACGCATCTCGCCCGCTCGTCCTGATTGTCGACGATAATGCCACCAATATTGATTTACTGGTCAACACCTTAAAGGAAGAATACCGGCTCGGTATCGCCAAGAGGGGCGTCACTGCCCTAGAATACGCCGCCAAATACCATCCCGATCTCGTCCTGCTCGATATCATGATGCCGGAGATGGACGGCTATGAGGTCTGCGCCAAGTTGAAAACCAATCCCGACACCCGCTCGATCCCCCTCATCTTTATCACGGCGATGAGTGAGACAGTCAACAAAACCAAGGGATTTGCTCTGGGGGCCGTCGATTATATCACCAAACCCTTCCATGCCGCCGAGGTCAAAGCCAGGGTCCAGGCCCACCTGGCCATGGACCAAATGAAGGCGCAGCTGCACTCCGAAAATACCCTGCTCGAGCAGATGGTGGCGAAAAAAACTCAGGAAATCAAAGACATGCTGCACGGAATTATTTCCAGCATGGCCCTGATGGTGGAAATCCGCGATCCCTATACCGCCGGTCACCAGCAACGGGTAGCCCAATTGGCCTGCGCCATTGCCGCCGAGATGGGGCTCCCGGCGGAACGCATCGAAGGGCTCCGGATTGCCGCGATCCTCCACGATGTCGGGAAGATCAGAATCCCCGTGTCGATCCTCACCAGAACTGGACAGCTCCTCGCCGCCGAGATGGATATGATCAAAATCCACCCCCAGATCAGTCATGACATCCTCAAAAACATCCCCTTTCCATGGCCCTGTGCCCGGATGGTCCTCGAGCACCATGAGCGGCTGAACGGGTCCGGCTATCCGCTCGGTATCGGCGGCCAGGAAATTCTCCTCGAATCGCGGATTCTGGCGGTGGCCGACGTGACCGAGGCGAAAAGCTCCTTCAGGCCCTATCGGCCCGCCAAGGGGATTGAGGCGGCACTCGCCGAACTGCGCGAACAACGGGGAACCTTATACGACAGCGATGCCGTCGATGCCTGCCTCGAGCTCTTCGGCAATGGCACGTTTCACTTTTCTACTTCTTGAAAGGATTCATGACCAGCACCGGGCAATGAGCGCGTTTCAGGACCCGCTCCGCCACACTGCCGAGAAGGATCTTTTCCAGGCCTTTAGCGCCATGGGTGGCGATGATGATCAGATCCGCATCCGCGGCCTGGGCAAGTTCGACAATCTTTTCAACCGGTTCGCCGGTAACCGTTTGGCCGGTACAGCCCGGACATTTCTCCTGGGAATCCTTAACAAGATTGACCATTCTCTCCTGCGAAGCCAGATATACCTTGTCCCGGTACTCGGCGGCGAACGGTGCGCCGATCATGGCATCACCCGGATAGGCCGCGACCACATGAACCAAATGAATGGTTGCCGCCAGTTTCTCGGCCATATAACAGCCGTATCCAACCAGTTTGTTGGTATTTTCCAGAAAGTCCACAGGAACAACAATCTTTTTAATGGTCTTCATTATCTATCCTCCTCGTCAGTGGGTAATCCTTTGTCGCCTGGTCCGGTCCATCCGGTCGCTCCAGTCCATAGCCAGCCGGGAGTCCACCCCCGTGTCTCTTTCTCTCACCATTATAGCATAGATTGTGCCATTCGTTCACCTCCGGTCGGAAAACATCCAGTCCATTGCCGTCAGCTGGACAAGGAAGGGCCCTTTTGGCCGTATTCATCGACGGAGTCGCCGTTCTGGAACACTTTTTGCAATTTTATCTCCAGTTGCGGCACTCGAAAGAAAGCGCCGAGGTCAGGGCCTGGGAGCGAGCGGGGAAGACCTTGGAACCCTCGAAACAACTCTTGGTCCAGGAAGACCTGCGACAAAGGCGGCAGGGTCACCGAGGAGGAGCCAAGATGATCACGGTGTCAGAATTATTTACACCCTGTAAAATCATCCGTTGCCAAGATCGATGGAAAGCGACGGAGAGAACCATTTTTTCTGAGACTGGCCAACACCATACCCCAGCTGCTGAACGTGACCAAAGTCCCTTGGGATGGCCAGCGCCGAATTGCATAGAGGGGGTGACGACCATGCAAAAATCACAATCCTTCCACATTATGGTGACCGATACCAATCACCACGTCAGAGATCTTCTGAAACGTGAGTTGGAAAAGGAGGGGTATTCTGTTTTCTGCGTCAGGAGCGGCATTGAGGCCTATCACTCGATCTGTGATTCGGTGATGGTCGATCTGGTGATCCTTGATCCCGAACTGCTCTACCCGTACGGCCATTCGCTGTTCACGAGTGTCCTGGCGAATAACCCCTCGCTCCAGATCATCGTCCAGACCTACAAGGATTTCATCAGCGGCCTGGAAACCGCCGATAACGTTCATCTCGTCGAAAAAACCGCAACCAGCATCGGTCCGTTGAAGGAAAAAATCCGTGCCTGCTCACAACGGCGGGCCGACCGCAATAAAAGCTGACTCCTCCGGACGCGTGACCCTCCTATCGCCACGCCATCACCCATCGAACGCCTCCGCCAGCAGTTCGAGGAGATGAACCGCTTTGACTTTGATCCCGGCATAATTGATGCTGTCCTGGAGCTGCATGATACAGCCGGGGCAGGCGGTAGCGACCAGGCTTGCCCCGCTTTCCAGGAGACCGGGAATTTTCCGGGCGCCGATCGCCTTACTACATTCGTAGTGATCCACCGAAAAGGTCCCCCCCAGCCCACAGCAATTTGCGGCATCGGCCATTTCGACAAAATCGACATTGGGCAGGACTTTGAGCAGATCGCGCGGCGCCTTGGTTATCCCTTGGGTTTTCAGATGGCAGGGATCGTGATAGGTGACAAGGGTCCGTGCCGGCCATTTGGCCATCCCGGCCAACCTCTGGAACAGCCCGGCTTCCTGCAAAAAGACGCTGATATCGATGACTTTGGCGGTAAAGGCGTCATAGTCGGCCTGCATCGCCCGGTAGTTTTCGCCGATCCCGCCGTTGCAGGAACCGCAGGCAGTAATGATATATTGGACTTCCCGCTTGGCAAAGGCGGCAACGTTGCACTCGGCCAATTCTTCCAGCAACGCGCCATTTCCCGAGGAAAGGGCCGGGATACCGCAGCACCGCTGTGCTCTCGGGAGAAAGACCGAGTAGCCCAGGTGGCGAAGGATGCTCACCAGGTGCTCGCCGATTTCAGGATAGACATAGCTTACCATACACCCGGCAAAAAAGCCGACCACGGGCATATCCTGACGCCCTTCGATAAACTCCGGCAACCGGTCGAAGAGGTTGCGAAAGGCGATCTTCGGCAGGGTCCGGTCAGCCATCCCGGGGGCGGGGAAGCGCAGACGCAGACCGCTGGTCTCCGGCACCTTCTTGAAAACCAGCGGCGACAGCATTGCCCCGCCCTTGCTGAGGGTGTTGAGGAGAGTTTTGGAGCCAAGCAGGGCCCCGACCCCTTTGCCGAGCGGGGACAAGCCGCGATTGTCGGTAATTTGCCGACGGATGGCGCCGACGATCTCTTTGGTCGGGACCTTGTTCGGACATTTGTTTTCGCAGGAACCGCACATCAGACACATGCCGATGTCTTCCCGCAGCCGTTTTTCAAGACCGGCCTCACCGCCAAGAAGGGCGGCGGCGAGGGCGATCTTGCCCCGGGCTACCGCCCCCTCTCTTCTCGTCTGCTGATAGGTCGGACAATGAGCCTGACAGACCCCGCACTTGACGCACTCGCCGATAACCCTGGCAAAATCCTCTAAACTTTTGTTGTTGCTCATAGCTCATTCGCCGCTTGCTTTGGCCTGCGGCTGGGGTAATTTGTCAGGGAAAATCTTGCCGGGATTGAGAATATGGTTCGGATCAAAGGCGTCTTTTATCCGCTGCATGTAGGAAATGGTGGTGGCATCGAGTTCCATGCTCAGATATTTGGCCTTGGCGGTGCCGATGCCGTGCTCTCCGGATATCGAGCCGCGCAGGGCAACGGCGGCGCGGAAGACCTCGTCGAGGACCGTTTCCACCTTTTCCGCCATGCCGTGCTCCTGGAGATTGACCATGATATTGACATGGATATTGCCGTCACCGGCATGGCCGAAATTGACGATCGGCACCCCATAATCGCTGGAAATTTTCTCGAGGGTGCGAATCATCTCGGGAACCTTGGAGCGGGGCACGACGATATCCTCGTTGAATTTGTCGGGATTGATCCTGCGCAGGCTGGGGCTGACGTTGCGCCGCACCTGCCAGATCTCTTCCGACTCCTCATGACTGACGGCAATCCGCACCGACAACACCCGCAAAGGCTGGATAATCGCTTCAATCCTGGCGATCTGGGGATCGAGCTGGGCGAAATCGCCATCCACCTCGATGATCAGGATGGCCCGGCAGTTCCTGGCCAAAGGGATGGAGCTGGTACCGCGGATGCAGTCGATGGTGGCCGCGTCCATGAATTCGAGGGTGGTGGGGATGATTTTTGCCCCGATTATCGCCGACACCGCTTGCGCCGCCCCTTCGATGGTCTCGAACTGGACCAGCATGGTCTTTTTTGCCGCCGGTTTGGGCAGCAGTTTGAGAATTATCTTGGTGACTATGCCGAGCGTGCCCTCCGAACCGACAAAGAGTTTGGTAAGATCGTAACCGACCACATTTTTCAGGGTCCTGCCGCCGGTCCGAATGATATCGCCGGTGGGAGTGACCACCTCGAGGCCGAGAACATAATCCTTGGTCACCCCGTATTTTACGCAGCGCGGACCGCCGGCGCATTCGGCGACATTGCCGCCCAGGGTGCTGAATTCCTTGGAGGCCGGATCTGGGGGATAAAAAAGTCCCATTCTCTCGACCTGCCGCTGCAGTTCAGCGGTGACCACCCCCGGTTCGACCTCGGCGATGAGATTGTCAGGGTCGATATCGAGAATCCTGGTCATCCGCGTTAACACCAGAACGATACCGCCCCGCACCGGCAGGGTGCCGCCGGTAAACCCGCTGCCGGCCCCACGCGGCAAGAGAGGAATCTTCCAGCGGTTGGCAAGCCTGACGATCCGGCTGACCTCGTCGGTGGTCGCGGCGTAGACCACCGCATCCGGGAGAAAGCGCTGCTGGGTGGCGTCATAGGAGTGGGTAATCCTGTCGGTTTGGGCGGTCGAGACGTTTGCCGCACCAACAATTTCCTCGAGTTCGGTTACGACCCGTCCGTCCATACCTATCCTTTTTTTAACATGTCATCCTTTCACTTCGTCTCTGGTCCGATAAAACCTGGTATGCTCGCGGAGAATCCACCCGTACGAACCGTCGACCAGGATGATGTGATACCAGCCTTGATCGCTGCCGCCGACCCCGACGACATCGCCGTGATACAGCTTATTGATCACCTGATAGCGAGTGCCCGGTCCTGAACGGACGTTGAGCGAGTCGGCCTTGACCCGCACCTCGTCGCCGACCTCGGCGATCAGTTCCACGTAAGCGCGCGGCAGGCTTTCAATCACTACATAATCGTCCCCGTCGGCTTCATAGCAGACCTCGTTGCAGTCATAATAGCGACGTCCCTCGAAATCCACTGGCAGACAGGTTTCGGGCAGAGTTCGCACCCGCGCTCCGATCGGCGCTTCGACCACGACGTAGCCCCTGGGGCTATGCCGGTAATGTTTCACGGCATGACCTCCTTGTTTTTGGTTTGCCGGCAAAGCAGCGTTGGCCGGACCTTTGTTGAACCACGCGTCGCAGTGGCAGCAACCCAGCATAACCCAGCATCGTAAGGGCGATTGTACCTCTTTTTCGATGAATTGTCCCCGACAATCGCTCGCGACGAGATGTGGCACTTGATGACCATATCCCCTTCCTCTAGCCGCGGCCGCGGTAGCCGGCGACCCCCTGGTCGGGAAGCCAAAGGCCTTGCGGGGGCTCTCCGGTCTGAAAAAAGACATCGATCGGCATCCCGCCCCGCGGGTACCAGTAGCCGCCAAGACGCAGCCACTGCGGGGCGATGCAGGCGATCAGGCGGCGGGCGATATCGATCGTGCATTCCTCATGAAAGGAACCGTGGTTGCGAAAGGACCCGAGAAACAGCTTCAGGGACTTGCTTTCCACCAGCCAGTCGCCGGGCAGATAATCAATGACCAGATGGGCGAAGTCCGGTTGTCCGGTGATCGGGCAAAGAGAGGTGAACTCAGGGGCGGTAAAGCGGACCAGATAGGCAACGCCCTGGTGCGGGTTAGCCACCCGTTCCAGCACCGCCGCCTCCGGGCTGGCCGGCAATGGTGCTTTACCACCGAGTTGGGTGAGCGTATTGTAGATGGTTTCCTGGGTCACGTCGTTTCTCCTTTTACGTCGATCATCGCCCTCGTTTATTGCCCCAGAGGAGCACGTGCAACTGTGGCAGAATCCGGGCTTCATACCAGCCGTCAGTCAAGGTCCTGGCAACGAGTCCCCGCAATCCTTCGACCGCCACCCGCTCCGCCTCGATACCCTCCCCTTCTTTCGCCGATAGATCGTGGCAGGGCTGGAGGTAGACCGGCAGCCGGGGAAACCACGCCGCCACCTGCCGGGCAAACCGGTAATCGGTTTCATCGAGCACCACCAGCTTCAGGACCACCGCCGCCGTCCCCGCCGCCGCCAGGCAATCCTCAAGCCTTTGCCGGTCGGTGACCATGCCGCTCGAGGGCGGCTTGGGGCTGAGCGTTAGAAAATCCAGTTCGGCAAACCAGTCTCTGGCGATACTGCCCTGGGTTTCAAGGGCAAAGCGATAGCCAGCTTTCCTGCCCAGACCAATCAATCCGGCCATTGGCTGAAGGGCGGGGTTGCCGCCGGAAAGCGAGATTAAAAGGGGCTCTGCGCCGGCAAGGAGGCGAACCCGGGCCAGGATCTCTTCCCCTTTCATCGCCGTCCATTCGCCGCCAAAGCGGTGGTCGACCGCGTAGGCGGTGTCACACCACCGGCAGCGGTAATCGCAGCCGCCGGTGCGCACGAACACCGTCGGTACCCCGATCAACGCGCCTTCCCCCTGAATGGTCGGCCCAAAGATCTCACAGATGAGAATGGCCTCCGCCGTACTCATGGCCGATATTCCGCCCAGGTCCTCGGTGTTTCACTGACCCGCACCGCCCTTATCTCCGGCCAGAGCCCTTGGCACCAGGCAAAGAAATGTTGGGCCAGCCGCTCGGCGGTCACCGCCCCGTCGCCGAAAATGTCGTTCAGGTGGCGGTGATCGACCTTCTCCTCGAGATAGCTTTTGAACGTCATCAACTCCCTATAATCACGGACAAAACCGAATTCGTTCAACTCCGCCGCGGCCAATTCGACCTGGACGGCATAATTGTGGCCGTGCAACCGGGCGCAGGGATGCTCCGCCGGGAGACCAAGCAATTGATGCGACGCCGAAAAATTAAATTCTTTAGTAATTATATACATTTATGGATTCACATGGTTTGAGTGCGGGCGACGGCATGCCGCCAGAAATGGGGATCGGCATAGGCGGTGGGATCGGCCACTCCGGCAAGGGCAAAGGCCTCCCGGCGCTCGACACAGGTGCCGCAGCGGCCGCAATGCATCGGGCCGCCTTTATAGCACGACCACGTCTCGGCAAAGGGGACGTCGAGCTTGTTGCCGACGGCGACGATGTCGGCCTTCGCCACCATCAGAAACGGGGTATACAGGGTGATCCGCGCCAGCCCGTCCAGGGCATGATCCTGCATGGTTTGAAAGGCATCGATAAAAGCCGGACGGCAGTCGGGATAGATGAAATGATCGCCGCCGTGCACCGCTGTCGCCACCGCTTCAGCCCCCCTTGCCGCCCCGATACCGTAGGCAATGGCCAGCATGATCGCATTGCGATTCGGCACCACCGTCACCTTCATGGTTTCTTCGGCGTAGTGGCCATCCGGAACCGCGACATCGGCGGTGAGGGCGGAACCGCCAAGCATGGCGCCGAGATGGGAAATATCGATGGTCAGGTGGGTGGTGCCGAGCCGGTCGGCACACTTTCTGGCAAAGTCGACCTCTTTGTGGTGGCGCTGGCCGTAGAGAAAGGAAAGGAGGCCCTGCAACCGCTGCTCGGCCGCAACCTTATGGGCGAGGGTGACGGAGTCCAGTCCGCCGGAACAGACAACGATGGTTTTCATTTTTTGTCCTTGTTTTATTAACCGGGTAGGTCCGCGACCGGTATGCCGCCTTCGCAGGCGGGCCAGGCTATATAGCAGGTTTTGGGTGAAAATGTAAGATTTTTTTGACCGTGGCCGGAGTGTCTCAGCCCCAACCGTTCAGCCGGGACACGCCCTGGGTCCGGTCCCTATCCCCTACTTCTGCTCCTCCACCCCACTTTCGGCCTCCTTCGCCATCTCGGCTTCGTCTTTTTTGACCAGCGTTTCGCCGGTGGTCTTCAACAGACTTTCAACCTGCAGCGTATGGACTTTATAGTAATGGTCGCGCCCGGATTGCTTGACAATATAGGAGTCTCCATCGGCCTTGACAAAGGTGAACGTAGTCGTCCCGCCGTCTTTGCGGGTCACCGTATAGTGCAGAGCCGGGGTACCTGAAAACAGCGGCGCGACCTCTTCAGCCTTGATCACCGCCTGAACGGTCAAGCCGGTCACTTTGTCGACCAGCTGCCGGGCCGCTTTGGCGTCGGTTTCCCGGCCCTCGGCCAGACCTTCCAGCTGCCAGATCCTGTCGATCTTCCGCAGGGAAAAGTCGGCAAAAGAGATCTCGACGCTTTCGTCCTCCTTGATTCTCAGAACATTTTTATCGAGCCACTGGTCGGCCGCAGTCGGCAACTCGAAGGTGCTGAGCGGTACGGCGGCGATCTCCTGGCGATCGGCTCGCCGGGCATGGATCCGGCGAAAACCGGGGGAAGTCCCGGCATAGAAGTCCCCAACCACCCGGTCGGCCTCTTTCACCACGACGTGGCGCTCAAAAAGATCTTCAGCCACCTTGAAGCGTTTGGCCGCCGCCGGCGAGGTGGCAACGGCCAGGCCCTGTTTCAGACCGGCCAGACGGGCGAGCAGGGCCGTTACCTGCTCGCCGTTGGCCGGAGCACCATAACAATCGGGAAGAATCCACCCGGTATCGCTCTTTGCCACGACGATCCGGTCCTTTTCCGGCCCGATAATCTCGAGACCGGTGATCGCCTCGGCCTGCACCGCGAGAAGCGGGGTGTCCGGGGTCACCATTGCCTTTTCCGAATCCCCGAAATACAAGGCCATTGCCAGACCTATCTGGAGTGTCAACAGGACCGCTGCCATGGTAATCGTTCTCTGCATGTTCACACCCTCCCTGCGCTCTGCCGCAGAAGTGCCAAATGACGTTGTTCAGTCCGTTTTCCCAGGTTCCTTTTGATAAAAAAGACCAGGATCAGGCCAACCAGCGCAAGCCCGTAATTGGCATACTCAAAAATCAGCTGCATGTCCTTGGTCATCGGCAAAAGCGGCCGGGAAAAATGACTTCTTCCGCGAATTGCCAGAAGCCCGCGGTCTTCCAGCGACCAATCAACGGCATTGGCCATCAGCTGCACCGGCGCAAGAGAGGTGGTACGGCTGACGCTGGAACCGATGCCCAGCAGGGTGTCACTGACAAAACTGTTGGAGGAAAAGACGATGATCCGGGCGCTCTCCGGCGACAGGTCAAGCTGCCTGGTGATTATTTGCTGCTTTTTCGCCTCCTCCGGTTTACCGCCTGGAGACGGTTCTTCCTCCATCGGGAGCTGGTCCGGGCCGGTCAGCAGCGGCGACGGTTTGCCGGTGAAATAGGAGGAGAATTGCCCTTCGATGGCGACACCCAGGAGGTTTTTTCCGGGCTTTTCACCCGGAGCAAAGCCAAGGTCGCCATGGGTCCGAAAATTCGGCTGGATTTGCGTATCGGCCGAGACCCAGCTTTTGTCCGAACTTTCCAGGAGACGGAGGGTCTGCCGGTTTTTATTCTTTTCGACATCGACGGCGATCGGCGACGCCCAACTCATGGTCAACTGGTTTAAACCGGTCAGCAGCCCGCTTTCCCGGGGCATGGCGTTCGGCCTGATATCAACGAAATAGGAATAATTGACCATCTGGGTCTCCTGTACCGTAAACCCAGCCACCTGGCGCTGCACCGGCACCGGAAAAGCGCTGTTCTGCGGGTCGAGGACCATCTCCTCGCCGATGCTCACCCCTTGATAACGCAACCACTCCTCAAGGCCGGAGGCCTTCTTGGTGACGGTCAGCTCCCCCTCAAGACTGACATGAAATGGGGCGGTGGCGATGATCACCGTGCCGCCCTGCATGAGAAACTGGTCGATGGCAAAGAGCTGTTTTTCGTTGACCGCCTCGGGGGCCATTACCGCCAGCAGATCGGCATCGTCGGGGACTCTTCCGTTGATCAGGTCGGCCGGACTGATCCCGTGCTCCTTGCCGAGGACCTCCTTCAGCGCCTCAAACTGCATGCCCTGCCCCGGCATCCCGTATTGCGGCATCGGCGGCATCGCCTTCGGGGTATGGAGGGCCACGGTCTTGGTAAAACCGGGGGCGAACCGTTTCAGGCCGGCATCGATGGCCCGTTTGAGGCTCTCCTTCTTAAGATCCTCCGGCAGCGGGATTTCCACGACCTGTTTACCGGAGGTCAGGGTCATATAATACCAGAAGGCGCGCTGGTCAAAGAGACTGGCGGCCATCGGCCGAAAACCGTGCTCTTCGCCAATCTTCTTGGCAACGGCGCCATTGTCGGCGTCGGGATCGACCAGGCGGCTGGAAAAAAGATCGCCGCCCTCCTTCTCCATCTCGGTCAGGATGGCCTGCAGCTCCTTTTTGAGGGTCACCAGTTCCTCCGGCAGTTTTGGGTCGGGCGACATATAGCCGGTAAACTCGACCGGCCGGCCGATCCCGGCAAAGAGATCGCCGCCGCCCTGGTAACTGTACAGGACCTTTTTGATGGCCCGGGTAATGTCGTATTCGGGGTTGCGCAGCTCGACCTCAAGGTCCTGCTCGTTTGCCATTTTGAGTTCAATCAGGTCCCTGAATCCAAGAGTTTCGAACTGATCGCCGTACTGGATGAGCAGGTCGAAATAGGAGTTGGTCACCGCCGCCTGGTACTTGCTCGCGGTCTGAAACGGCACTGGGCGGATGCCGTAACGCTGCCCCGCCTCCTCCTCCAGGTCGGGATGGTCGAGCGGATCGACGAATTCGACGTGGACCTTGCCCCCGCCGGCCACCGCGTATTCCTCCAGGAGATCCCGGATGCGCGGGACCAGCGGGGCAAGCAGGGGATGGGTCTGCGAGGAGAAATAGCCGCGAATGAGCAGGGGTTCCTTCAATTGCCCCAGGTAGCTCCTGGTTGCCTCGGAAATCGAGTAGATGTTGCCCTGGGTCATATCGGTGCGGGCCACGCCGATCGGCGCCAACCAGAGATTGGCGGCCAGGAAGTTGCCGATTACCAGGCCGCACAGCAGCCGCCACCGGCGATGATGGGCGTTGGTCGGGTTGTCCGCCCAGCGGATCTTTTCCAGTCCGTAGATATTGAGGGAAAGAAATATTCCGACGATACTGAGGTAATAATAAAGATCGCGGAGATCGATGACGCCGCGGGTAATGGCATTGAAACGCGAGCCGGAACCGAGCAGCTGGAGAATCTCGGACCCACGATTGCCGAAAAAGGCGATCAGGGTTTCTGAACCGAGCAGGTACAAAAGCGAACAGACCAGGACGGTGGTGATCAGGCTGACGATCTGGTTCTCCGATTTAACGCTGACAAAGAGGCCAACGGCGATATACGCCGCCGCCAGGAACAGGGTGGCGAGATAGCCAGCGAAGACCGGCCCCCAGTCGAGCGGGCCCATCAGGCTGACGGTCAGCGGCAGCGGCATGGTCAGCAGCAGCGACACCCCGATCAGACCGAGACAGGCAATGAACTTGCCGAGCACCAGAGCAAAGGGCTCAACCGGCGAGGTGAGGAGAAGCTCAAGCGTCCCGGCTCGCCGCTCTTCCGCCCACAGCCGCATGGTCACCGCCCCGGTGAGGAAAATCAAAAGAATCGGCATCCAGGCAAAAAGTGGCCTCACTTCGCTGATATTGCTCGAAAAAAATGTTTCGACCCAGAAAAAGATGAACAGGGTCACCGCCAGAAACACGCCGATAAAGATAAAGGCGATGGGCGAGCTGAAAAATGCCGAGAATTCTTTTTTGGCGATACGAAAAATTGTCTTCATTGATGTCACCTCCCTATCGCTCGCTGATCCCGGCGAAGACAGTTTCGAGATTTTGCGACTCAAATCCCATGGAATAAAGGCGCCAGCCTTGGTCGTGCACCGTCCGGGCGATGGCCGCCGCCGCCTCGTCGCGGTTGTCTTGAAGCATGAGAGTCAGGGCATAGGCGTGGCCGGCCCCGGCCGTTGCCGCCGAATCGACCGGGACCGCCGACTCGACCCCGGCGAGGCCGCCGAGCAGGGCCAGCGCCTGGTCCGGTCCGGCATCGACCGAGAGTCGCAACCGGCCTTCGGTGCGGAGGGCATTGAGGTGGGAATCGAGCGCCTTTTTACCGTCCTTGAGAATGATCACCCGGTCGCAGATCGCCTGCACCTCCTGGAGAATATGGGTGGAGATGATGACCGTCGAATGTTCGGCGAGCTTGGTGATCAGCCCCCGCATATGCTGAATCTGGGTAGGATCGAGGCCGTTGGTTGGTTCGTCGAGGATGAGAAGCGCCGGATTGTGGAGGATCGCCTGGGCGACGCCGGTGCGCTGACGGTATCCCCGCGACAGGGTAGCGATCGGCCGGACCGCTTTATCGCCCAACTCGGTCCGGTCGATCGCCCGGGCGATGAGCGGGGCTCGCTCCGCTTCGTTTAAGCCGTGCAGGGCCGCGGCATAATCGAGATAGTCAATGACCGTCATCTCCGGGTACACTGGACAGTTTTCCGGGAGATAGCCGATCTGCCGCTGGATCGCGCGGCGATCGGCGCCGATCTCCCGGTCGCCAACGGTGATTGTGCCGCTGGTCGGTTCGAGATAGCCGGTGATCATTTTCATGATCGTGGTCTTACCGGCGCCGTTATGGCCGAGGAGCCCGACAATCTCCCCCGGAGATATCGCGAACGAGACATTGTCAACCGCGGCAAAATTGCCGTATTTTCTCGTAACACCACCTACCTTGATCATATTTTCGACTCCATAAAAAAAAAATCCGGAGTACCCGTCCTTTCCGGATCAAAATCGTAATCGGCACTAAAAATAAAAACGGATACCCGGATGTCAAGGGTTGGGGATGAGGACAGGAGGACAATAGGAGAACGAAGGAGAGCACCCGCATCATCGCCTGCAGCAAAACCGACCCAGGCCGCCGGCGGCAGGGATAATATTGCCGTCACCCTCCTTCCGAATCTCGGTTGACAATCGGAAACCGCCTGTCCTCCTGGCATGCAGCCTGCCTTGACGAGCCCTTGCCTGCACCTTACCAGTATGTGCAACTCCTTGCCGGAACGCCGCCGCCGGGCAAGAACCGCCACCGGCGGCAATGCTTCGCGGCCGCCGCTCTCTTTGCCGACACCCTCGGCCCCCACTAACCCCTGGTATCCGCTATGAACACTCTTCTTCATACTCCCTTGCAACTCGGTAAAATGCTGCTTGCCAACAGGATCATCATGGCCCCTATGACCAGGGGCCGGGCCGGCGAATCGCGAATTCCCAACGACCTGATGGCCGCCTATTACAGTCAACGGGCCACCGCCGGACTGATCGTCACCGAAGCCACCGCCGTATCCGCCGACGGCTACGGCTGGCATGGCGCTCCGGCAATCTATAACGACGAACAGCAGCAGGGGTGGAGGAAAACAACCGCCGCGGTGCATCAGGCCGGTGGGCGGATCTTTCTCCAACTGTGGCACATGGGCCGGGTTTCGCATCCGGACTTCCTGGCCGGCAGTCGGCCGGTTGGTCCCTCACCGATCGCCGCTGCAGGTATGGCGGTTACCCCGTCGGGGAAAAAACCCTATGTGGTTCCCCGTTCCTTGACCGAAGAGGATCTCGCCGACATCGTCAAGGCTTACGGCGTGGCCGCGAAACGCGCCTTGGCCGCCGGTTTTGACGGGGTGGAGATTCATTCGGCCAACGGCTATCTGCTTGACCAGTTTCTCCGCGACGGTTCCAACCAGCGCCGCGATCAGTACGGCGGCAGCATCGACAACCGACTGCGCTTCCCCCTGCAGGTCGTCGATGCGGTGGTTGAGGCGGCCGGCAAGGATCGGGTCGGCCTGCGCATTTCTCCGGTCAATCCGTACAACGATATGCTGGACAGCCATCCGGCGGAACTCTTCACCCGCTATGCCGAGGAACTGGCCAAACGGCAGCTGGTTTACCTGCATGTTCTTGAAGCACCGCCCGGCCACTTTTTCCATGTCGAGGGACAGCCCCCGATTCTGCCGGCTCTGCGCCGGGCCTTTCCAGGCATTCTGATCGCCAACTGCGGCTATGGGCAGGAAAGCGCTGCCGCCCTTCTGGCCGGCGGCGGCGCCGATGCCGTCGCCTTCGGCACCCTGCTTCTCGCCAACCCCGATCTGGTGGCGCGATTCCGGACCGGGGCGAGTTTGAACGTCCCGGAGATGGCGACGTTTTATTCGCCGGGCGTCCAGGGGTATACCGATTATCCGCTTGCCAATGGATAACCTCTTCGTCGCGACCCCGGACACCGGACCATGCCCCGCCCTCCTTTTTGTTTAGTAAAGCAACCGGTGCCGGACAAGTTTCGGGGCATGTGACGCGACCGCGGCGAAAACGAAGACCAGCAGCACCGTCTCCCGGGTCGGAAAGAAACCGTGATATGCCGCGCCCAGGAGGAGCAGCTTGACAAGGGTGGATACCCCAGCCAGTTCCCTTAAGATCTGGCGGTGCCGGATCCACTCGGTCACCAGGAGAATCACCCCGCTGGCCGCCGCTAGCCATACATAGATTGCGGGCGGACGCGCCCGGTCGAGGAGAAAGGAGGTCAAAAAAACCGCCGCCCCGACCAGGTGAACGGCTCTGATCAGGATGGATACGGACAGAACCCAATAGGGACGATTGCCGATTCGCCCCATTTTACTGGTTTCGACTGCCCCGGCTCGCGGCTTTTCGATCATCTTTACCCAACCCCCAGTTCCTTTGATTCCATGGCCAGCCGGCGGTGCATCCTTGTTATGCCGGAAAAAGTTTGCTCCGAAACAGGAAAAAAACCGCCCCCGACAGGCAGAAACAGGCCCACAGGGAATCGAGGGACAGCTTTTCCTTCATGTAGAAGATGGAAAACGGCACGAAAACAAAGAGGGTGATGGGTGCAACCCGGTCGCTGCAGCAACCGGAATTGCAAAAAAAAAGCTCTTCGTGCATACCGTTAATCGAGCACGATGGAGATACCTGGCTACTCCTCCAGGTCGGACCAGACCGCACTGAAAAACGCCTTGGCAACCTTGATGTTTCACGCCGGTAATTCCAGGTAATTTATTGTTTCGTGTTTCTTCATAGTAATCCGATCTCCCTCCGTTCAGCCAACCTGCCCTGTCGGTTGTTCAGTGTACACCACCGATGCGTTGTCATCCAGAATGATTTGCAAAGCCATGCGCCCAGGGATGAAGAAGCGCCTCGAAACACCGCCCTAATCCTTGCTCCTTTCTGACCAGGCTTGCTGGCATTTTTTATATTTTGACCTTATGGTTTCATCGAGGGCTTTTGTTGCAACTATTTTCAGGCAACTGCTTTTCGCCTATTGATCACCTGATGTTTCGTTGGGTGGTTACTTCGCCGCCGCCGGGCGGCTCAAAAACCTGGAGGGAGGACAGCCATGACCTTTGAAGAACTGAAAGCTGCAGTACTTAATCTTGACCAAAGCGAACAGAAACGTTTGATTGTCGAGGTTCTCACCAACCTTATGCCGAAAGTCTGTACCGATGATGCCTGCCTCGACAAGATTCGCAGTTTTGTCGATGAAGAGAGCGTCCGGGCATATCGGGCACAGCACATGGACGGGATATAGGACCATCTCCATAATTTTGTGCTTGCGGGCTGTTTCCAGCCCCCCTATAAACCAGCCTTTCCTCGACTGTACAGGCATTACCTGCATCCGGAACAGCCTCCCTGGCTCATCAGCCGGGGAGGCTGCCGTTAGTCGTTCACCTTGAGGGGGACACGCATCTTCACGCAATTCTTTTCAAGAAAGAAGAAATGAATTTCTAAGGTATCTAATAGACCGGCACCAGAGCATAGCCTTGTTGCTGATATCCCAGAGAAGTGATCCAGCCGTTGCCGACCCGCTGGATCTCCGGAGTGATCGATGCCGGGTCTACCTCCAGGGAGCCGACCGCGAACAAACAGACTTCAAGGCGAATCCCGTCCTTGGCCATCGCCAAAATGGTCTTATCGAATGTTTCCAGCTTCTGCCTCTCTTCGGGAGAAAAACTTTTCCGGTTTTTAGACAGGACCAACACCGAGACATCCATGAAAACTACAACGAATTCAGGCTTTGCGGATATGGCACGGATAGCCGGACTTTTATAGGTATCATGGATCAATTGCAGATGAACCAAGGCGGTGTCGGGATTCCCGTCCCGGAAGTCAAAGATCGTTTTCACCGATTGCACCCCTTTCAGGGCTTCATACTCCTGGGCGCCGGCAGAAACGACAAGAATTGCCAGCAAACAGAGGATACCAGAAATAGCCGTAGTCATTGATGTGACATGTTTTTTCATAGTCGGCACTCCTTTTTTTAATTCACGGGTGGGACAATGGCGGGGCAGGTATATCACCTTTGCCCCACTCAGTTGAGGGTTGCCAGCGCCCCGCTCAGTCGCTGCCGTTGTCCGGCACTGGTCACTGCCGCCAGCATCGTCTGAAAGCGCGGATGCTCAACCCCGGAAAAGATATATTGCCAGCGGTAGGCTTGCAAAAATCCCTCCTTGAGACGCTCCGCCTCATCCACCGTGAAGGGATGGGTGGAGGCTGTGAGAAAATAGTTGACATCCGCGGCGGATTGACGCTGGAGAATTCCATCGACATCAGCGACCATGGCGATCAGCTGATCCACCCCCTGCTCGCGTTCCTCCCCGGAGATTTTGTTATTGACTCTCTCCCACTCCAGCTCATCGAGCATGGCATGGGTGGTTTCCTCCTTCCAGTGAAATAAAAAGATATCCTTGAACAGCTCGGAGAGATTGTCATCGGGGGCGATGCTCTGCTTGTAATGCTCCTGGGTGAAGAGTTCGATTTCAAGGGTCAATCCCAGTACCGCCCAGGTGGAATTCTCCAAAACAGCCGCCGCTGCCGCGTCGGGATCGGGCAGAAAGACATAACCTTCCGGCATGCCGGCGGCAATCATCGGTTCGATGCGGCGAAACAGGATCTGGTGCTTCAGTTCCTCGTCGCTGAAACGGACCAGCGATTCCAGGGCTATCTGACTGCCCAGCCAGTGATCGCGGGTGCAGTCGAGAACCTTGGCGGTGATGAATCTTTCGACGAATCCGAACATATTGGCGTAAGTCCGGCCCTGAATCTGGCTGGCAAAACGTTTGTCGCCGTCGGTCAGAAAATCGAATTGATCGATTTTGGTAATTCCGTCCGGAAGAAATTTCTGGGAAAAGTTAAAAGACCGGCCCCGCAGCACGTCTTTGTCAATATCCCAACGGACCCGCTTCGAGACTTCGATGCATTTGGCATAGCGATCGATATTCAGTGTTGGCGGCGATGGCATGGGGCGTCCTCCTTTCCTTGGATTTGAGAATTTAGACACCGGGCCAGTTGTCAAACGAATATTCCCTCGTAAAAAATATTTATATTTAGCGCACAAAGCGAGAAAAAAATATTTACCTACTTGAAAAACAAGGTGTCGAGGAAGGCCGTCAAACCAGGGTCGAGTGTCT
>JBBRGP010000011.1:0-20056 GCA_038224105.1 Desulfobulbales bacterium
GAGTAGTAGGTGTAGAGCACCACCACCGCCGCCTGGCCGATCCCGGGAACGAAATTGACGGCGAGGGCGGCGATGGTCACAACGATGCCGAAAAGGGCGATTTTGATGCCCTCGAGGATATCACGGACGATCCCGGCCAGGGTAAAGGCGGCATCGCTGTCGAAGGCCTCCCCGGCATGCAGTTTCTCGGCGGCGGCGCTGAGGAAGGCATAGCCGGGCGTTGACAGGGTATAGGCGAGCAGGAAGGCGAAGTAAAAAGCGACGATTCTCGAGACGATGAGAAACAGCCAACTGCCGATCACCCAACCTTTGTGCTTGATCCATCCCCAGACGGTGTCGGTGGCCGGGGCGGTGGCCAGAAAGTCGCCGGTCAGGCGGTCCATGAAATCGACGGTGACCAGATAGCCTAGCCAGGTGAGGCAGACGGTGATCAGAAAAAGGAGCAGGCTCCAGCCCAACAATTGTTTCCGGCTGACCATCAAAACCAGGGAGCGGGACAGGGGAATCCAGGCGGGGGGCGGCGACACTGTTACATTCGGTTGCGTTTGCATCATCTTTGCTGTTATAAAGAGAGGGGTCGGTGGCTTTTGGGCGGCAGGCATCGGGTTCATGACCGGACCAATGACAGTATAGAACCTTTTGCCGGAGTGTAAAGGCAGGGCAGCGTTTTGCCCCCTGCAAACAGGATATTTTATGAATCTTGCGAGCAAGAAACCACAGCGGCCGGTATACCTCTGTCAGCAGTGCGGCTATCAGAGCGGCAAGTGGCTCGGGCGTTGCCCCGGTTGCGGCGAATGGGAAAGCCTGGTTGAGGAAATGATCGACACCCGGCCGGCGACCCACACGTCCCCGGCCCAGCCGGTTCCGATGGCCATGGCCCCGGACGGCGATGAGGAACGGGTCGGCACCGGCATCGAGGAGCTTGACCGGGTGCTGGGCGGCGGCATCGTCCCCGGTTCGGTGGTTCTCATCGGCGGGGAGCCGGGAATCGGCAAATCGACCCTGCTGCTCCATCTCCTCGCCGCCATCGCGTCGCAGAACAAAAAGGTTCTCTATGTCTCCGGCGAGGAGTCGGCCCGGCAGATTAAAATGCGGGCGAGGCGTCTCGATGCCATCCGCGCCGAGGAGTACCTGGCCACCGAGAACGAAGTGGGGCGAATCATCGCCATGACCTGCGCCATGCGCCCGAGTCTGTTGGCCGTCGACTCCATTCAAACCCTGGTCTGCGAGGAACTGGCCTCCTCCCCCGGCTCGGTCAGCCAGGTCCGGGAATCTGCCTACCGCCTGCTCGGCATGGCCAAAAAGGAGAATATCCCGGTGATCCTGGTCGGCCATGTCACCAAGGACGGCTCCATTGCCGGGCCGAAGGTCCTGGAGCATATGGTCGACACCGTCCTGTACTTCGAAGGAGACCGCAGTCATGCCTTCAGGATCCTCCGGACGGTCAAGAACCGGTTCGGTTCAACCAATGAGATCGGGGTCTTTGAGATGAAGGAGGAAGGACTGGTTCAGGTCAGCAATCCGTCGGAGATTTTTCTGGCCGAGCGGCCCCTCAATGAACCCGGATCGGTGGTGCTGCCGAGCGTCGAGGGGACCCGGCCGATCCTGGTCGAGGTGCAGGCCCTGGTCAGTCCCACCAACCTCGGGACGGCGCGGCGGACCGCCATCGGCGCCGATCAGCAGCGTCTGTCCCTGCTCTGCGCGGTACTCGAGAAAAAAGGGGGGCTTGATCTTTATGGCCATGATATCTTTTTAAACATTGCCGGCGGCATGCGCATTGACGAGCCGGCGCTCGATCTCGGGGTGATATGCGCTCTTGCCTCAAGCCTTATGGAAAAACCGATTCCGTCCACCACCGTCGTGTGCGGCGAGGTCGGTCTGGCCGGTGAGGTCCGGGCCATCGGCCAGGTCGATGTGCGGATTCGCGAAGCGCAGCGCCTGGGGTTTACCCGGTTTGTGCTGCCCCTAAGCAACAAGGAGCGATTGACCTGGAAGCCGGCTATCGAACTGGTCGGGGTCGCCGATCTCGACCAGCTCCTGGCCAATGTGTTTGACTGAACAATAGACTTATAATTTTTCTCACTTTTTGACACCAGGAGGAAAACCATGTCCCATGCACCGCATGATCACCATCATGAAGATAATTCCGTCAATGTGAAAATCGCCCTCTTTTTTGTCGCTGTTCTGGCGGCGATCACCCTTATCGGCCTGCTCAATTGATCGGCCCAGGAGTCTGAACACTTGCCGCGGGAAGCCGTAAAGACGGACGGAGCGCCATCGGGGGCGAGAGAGATGCTGAATAGCGGATCGGAAAGGGAAGTCGTCATTCTGATGACCGACATGGTTCAGTATGCCCAAAAATCCTCGGCGATGCAGCCGGAGGAGATCCGGGACTTCCTCATTGCCTATCACGGCAGCATCAACAGCCTGCTTGACCGAGCCGAGAATCAGCCGCTGGTCATCGAGCCCGCTGCCGGGGACGGCTGTCTGATGATCTTTGACAAGCGTCCGGGCGAAGACCGCGCCGGCATCTGCAGCCGGGCGTTGCGGTCGGCCCTGACGATGGCGGAGGCCATTGCCCTGGGGGCTCTCGCCCCGACCCGCATGGGGGTGCTGCTCGGCCGGATCACCGAGGCGCGGCTCGGTACCAGAATGGCCAAATTCGGGGCGAGTTTCGCCGTCGTCAATCGCCTCGAGGAGCTTTGCGGTCATTTCGGTACCCAACTCCTGATGGATCGCGAAGTCGCCAGGTATCAGCAGGGTTTTGACCGGTATCTGGTGAATATCGCCAAGGTCAGCCTCGCCAGCGTCGAACATCCGATGAATATTTTCTCGCTCTACAAACCGGGCATCCAGAATTGTCCGGCTGATGTCGATGAGGGATTGCTGCTGAAATTTATCCAGATGAAAAATCAGGCAATGGAATATTTTTCCGGCAATCTCCTGCTCGGCCTCGAGCCCGATTTTCCGCGGGTCCGGGATGGGCTGTTCGAGGCCCAGAAACTTTTCCGGGGTCTGACCGGCAAAGAGGATCTCGGTATCGAACGGGTTCTTGAATATATCCGGGAGACCCCTTTTCCAGCCGCCGATTTCAGCAGGAAGGGCATGAAGCTTCTCGAGAAAAAACGGGATTCCCTCGGCGAGCGGTTGTTTCATTTATCGAAACAGCTGCTCCGGGCGATGAATCAGGAATTCTATCATGTCCTGGTCGTCGATACCGACTGGGAGAGATACTTCAAGCTGGAGTGGCATAAAAAAGGCGACATCATCATTCAGATAGGCAGTATCCCCGACGGTATTTACTACCTCGACAACGGCACGGCGGAAACAGTCAATGAAAGAGGGGAAATGCTGTCGACCATCGAGGCGGGCACGATTTTCGGCGAGATGGCCTACTTTGGCCGGGAACACCGCCGAACCGCCACGGTCCTGGCGAAAACCGATGTGGTGCTGCGTAAGATCTCGACCGAGGACTGCACAAAACTGCCGGTGATCATGAAAATCTTTGAACAGATAGCGATGGCGCGCCGGCGGGAGATCGGCGGCCATCGGCAATGGTCGGAAAATCGGGCGGTATCCCCGTCAGTCGGGTCGGACTGACGGGATACCGCGCCGCGCCAGGTTACTTGGCCATCAGTACCACGTAGGTGGAATAATCCCCGAAGCGGACCCGCAACAGGATCTTTCCGGATTTCCCCGATTGTTCAAGACCTTTTTTCAGATCGTTGAGGTCCTTCACCTTCACCCGATTGACCTCCTCCACCAGATACCCCGGTTTCAGACCGGCCGCTTCCGCCGGGCTGCCGGGCTGGATGTCACTAATGATCAGCCCGCCACCGCTCCTATATTCAAACTTCTCAGCCAGTTCCGGGGTGAGTTCCTGGAGAGTAAACCCGTATTTATCAAGGGATTCACTGTCTTTTGTCGCTTTGCCGGCAGAGCTGAAACTAGCGGGCTGTTCGCCGATGGTTATCTGAACCTTCTTGTCCCGGCCGTCACGAACGATGTCGAGCAGCGCTTTCGTCCCGGGTTGGAGGAGCGCCACCCGGTTGCGGAGGTCGGAAACGTCGGTGAGGACGGCGTCGTTCAAACGCAGGATGATGTCATCCCGCTGGAGACCGGCAGCACCGGCCGGAGAATCCTTCTGCACCTCGCTGACCAGGATACCGCCGGCCTGCTTCAGTCCGAATGATTCTGCCAGGTTTTTATCGACGTTCTGAATGACCACCCCCAGCCAGCCCCGGGTGACTTTACCCTTGGTCTGGAGCTGATCCTCGATCGATTTGGCCATGTTGATGGGGATGGCGAAGCCGATGCCCATGTAACCGCCGGTCCGCGAGAAGAGAGCGGTGTTGATCCCGACTACCTCGCCGCGGCCGTTGATGAGCGGGCCGCCGCTGTTGCCCGGATTGATGGCGGCATCGGTCTGGATGAAGTTCTCGTATTCACTGATCCCGACGCTGGATCGACCGGTGGCGCTCACCACGCCCATGGTGACGGTCTGGCTGAGCCCGAACGGGTTGCCGATGGCAATGACCCACTCGCCCACTTCCAGGGCGCTCGAATCACCGATGGGGAGGACCGGCAGGTTCTCCGGATCGTCGATTTTCAACAGCGCGACGTCGGTCTGCGGGTCGGTGCCGATGATCTTGGCGACAAACTCGCGGTTGTCGGAAAGAATGACTTTCACCACGTCGGCGCCTTCGACGACATGGTTATTTGTCAGGATATGACCTTTTGCGTTGATAATGAAACCGGAGCCTTGGCCCTGCTGTTTGAATTCCTGGGGCTGCCGCTGCTGCTGGCGGAACTGGGGTCCGAAAAACTGTTCAAAGAACGGATGATTGAGCATCTCCTCCGGGATCTGGTTGCCGCTATAATTGGATTTACTGGTTTTTTCCACCTTGATGTGAACTACTGCCGGTTTTGCCTTTTTCACCACATTGACGAAGGCCTTGGATGACTTGTCGAGAATGGCGGTGTCACCATTGGTATCCGCCGCTCTGGCCATGCCCTCTCCGCCAACGAGGGTCAGACAGAGGAGCAGGAGGGCGAGCAGGCCACGAAAGGAAAGGGTCGCGCTGATACAGTTCATTTAAGTTCTCCTTGTTTCGGCATGCTGTGGGTTACGAAGGAAAAACCTGCCGCTATTATCCCTTCGGAGACTGATATTTTGGTTTCTTCGGAGAACAGTAACCGGGAAAAGAGGGGCGTCAAGAAAGATTACCGAAATGTAATCTTGGCAAAAAAATAGGGAGCAGCGCCGACTTCGGCACCGCTCACCAGGCGGGAAAAAGGGGGGAGGGGGTCAGCTTCTGATCATGTCGGCGATCTGAAAGGCGACCTCCAGGCTTTGTTCGGCATTGAGCCGGGGGTCACAGGTGGTCAGATAATTGCCGGCCAGTTCCTCGTCGACGATATTGTGGGCACCGCCAGTACACTCGGTGACGTTGTTGCCGGTCATCTCAAAATGGACCCCGCCGGGGATGGTCCCCTCCGACCAGTGGGTCTCGAAGAAGCAGGTGATCTCCGAAAGAATGTCGTTGAAGTTGCGGGTCTTGTGACCGGAGGTGGCGGTATAGGTGTTGGCATGCATCGGATCACAGCTCCAGACGATGTTGAAACCCTCTCTCTTCATTTCCCGGAGCAGGGGCGACAGGGCCTTCTCGATCTTTTTCAGGCCGAAGCGGGTAATGAGGGTGAGACGGCCGGCTTCATTGGCTGGATTGAGAGTCTGCACCAGCCGTTTGACATCGTCCAGATCGTAGGTGGGGCCGATTTTCACCCCTATCGGGTTGAGGACGCCGCGCAAAAATTCAACGTGGGCGCCATCGACCTGCCGGGTTCGCTCGCCGATCCACAGCATATGGGCCGAACAATCATACCAGTCGCCGGTAATCGAATCGACCCGGGTCAGGGCCTCCTCATACTGGAGGAGCAGGGCCTCGTGCGAGGTGAAAAGCTGGGTCTGGTTGATCTGCGGGGTCTCCGCCGAGATACCGATGGTCTCCATGAATTTGATGGCCTGGCTGATCTGTTTGGCCATCCGGTCATAGGAGCGGCCCATCGGCGACTGGGCCACGAACTCCTGGTTCCAGGCCTGCACCCTTTGCAGGGAGCCGAAGCCGCCCCGGGTGAAAGCCCGGACGAGATTGAGGGTCGAGGCGGCCATGTTATAGCCCTTGAGCATGTATTTCGGATTGGGCGTCCGGGCCTCCCGGGTAAACTCGGCTTTGTTGACCATGTCGCCGCGATAGGACGGCAATTCGACGCCATCGATGGTTTCGGTGTCGGCGGAGCGGGGTTTGGCGAATTGGCCGGCGATCCTGCCCATTTTAATCACCGGCTTGCCGCCGGCATAGGTGAGAACGACCGCCATCTGCAGTACGACTTTCAGGGTCTCGCGGATATTCGGGGCGGTGACTTGGGAGAAGTTTTCCGAACAGTCCCCGCCCTGGAGGAGAAAGGCCTCACCGGCAGCGGCGTTGGCCAAAAGCTGCTTCAAGGAACGGATTTCGCCGGCAAAGACCAGAGGCGGCAGGCTGGAGAGATCGGCAAGTACCTTTTCCACCGCCTGCTGGTCCGGCCAGTTTGGTTGTTGGAGCGCCGGACGATCTTTCCAGCTTGTTTTGGTCCAGTTTTTCTGTGTGGTGGGCATCGTCACTTCCTTACATATAACATTCTGATTTTTTTTAAAAACAACACCGCTCAACATCAAAGGCGTTGAGGATTCTCAGTTCCCGCTCTCTTTTCCCGGTCTCAAGCGGTGCCAGGAACTCGAGCCGGTCGAGCATCTGAAGAGCAGTCGGGTAATCGGGAATGGAGTGTAATCCATATCCGAGAATCTTGCCAGTGCTTGTGTCCAGAAGTTCGGCATCTTCGCCATTTGTGACTACGGCAAGAGGAATTCGGTAGTCAGGAAAGAGAACTCTGGCGGCGGCAATGGCCGCCCGCTCCCGGCTGACCAGCGACCCGGGTCCGTAGCGGATAATCATCATCCGTTTTTCCCGTAGAGTTACGGTCAGTTCGATGATGGAAGCAACAAAGCAGCGGACGAAGAGGGTGTCGATTCTCCGACGCGGTATCAGCGATTCCCGGGGATAGCCCTTCTCTTCGACCATCATCCTGCTCAGCCTCTGGCGGATCCTCTCGTCATCGGTATCGGTGAGTTCCTCCCCGTTCAGAAAATCGACGAGGGTGCCGTAGATCAGATGGTGGGGTTTGGGTTCGGGCATGGCTTGTGGATATGCTCCCTGCAAGAGTTGTCGGAAGAACCGGAGTACTGTTATGAATGTAAGAATTGCCGGGAGCTTTGCAAGAAGAAGGCGAGAGAAGGTGAGGCGGTGGCCAGAAATGTCTTGTATCTCAACGAAAATATGCAAATATAATAACAGGTCGGCGGCCGAGAAACCGGCCGGCGCAGGTCGGCTCCCCGCACTTCGGTATTTTAAAGGATTGACATTGTCAGGGAATGTGGAGCATACTGGGTAATTTTCAACAAACCTGTGGATACACGTGGATATTTGTCGGAAATGAGGCTTGATGAGATCTGAGGCGATGCATTACCGATCCATTGTAAGCGAACCGTTCAGAGAGGAGGAAGAATGAATCCGAAAAGAGTATTTGGCCAGATGTCGAGGTGTATGATCGCCGCATCGCTGGTGTTTTTTGCCGGAGTGGCAGGCGCGTCGGCGGCCGGAGGACCGGTAGCGGTGTCGCCGGGACCGACAACCAGCACGGCGGTGCTGACCCAGCCGTCTTCGCCGGTGACCTTCAGTGTTGATCTGGGCGCCGGATACCTGACCGGCGAATCGAAGGAAGTGGTGTTTGCACCGACCCTGGGCAACCATAAGACCAGCGAGTTGACCTGGGAGATCGATAATCTTTTTATGGTCGGCGTCGGGGCGTCGCTCACGGTTCATAAGTGGCTGGCGGTCAATTTTACCGGGTGGTTCAAGGCCACCGACGGCGAAGGGACCCTCGATGATTTCGACTTTCTCATTGTCGGACAGGACTGGACGGACTGGTCGCATCATGAGGATACCGATGTCACCGACGGCAGCATTATCGATCTCAATGTCGTGTTGTCCTTTTTCCGCACCGATACCGTGACCTTCGACGCGCTGGTCGGCTATAAGCGCGACAATTTCGGCTGGGAGGCGTCCGGCGGCGACTTCATCTATTCCGAAGGCGGCTTCCGCAATACCACCGGCTCTTTCTCCGCCGGGGTTCCGGTGATCAGTTACGAACAGACCTTCAGCTCGCTCTATCTCGGGTTGGGGATGGCGGCAAAATTCAATGCCTTCGAACTGGCCAGCCGGCTCATCTATTCGCCGCTGGTCCAGGGTGAGGCCGACGATCATCACTTTCTCCGTAATCTGGTGACCTCCGATGACGGCGAGGATGGCGACCTCATCGCCTTTGATATAACCGGCAGGTATTCGATTACCAAATATCTGGCCTTCGAGATGGGTTACAGCTATCAGCGCTACGATATGATGCAGGGTGATTCGGTGTGGAATTTCCAGGACCAGGGGGTGGTGATTTTATTCCCCGATGGGGCCGGCATGGAGCAGACATCTTCTCTGTTCTCGGCAGGGCTGCGATACAACTTTTAGTACCTCACAGATTGATTTTGTGTTTTTCACCCCGCAAGGGGATGCAGAGCAGGACAGGCAAAGCCCGTCAACGGCAATGGTTGACGGGCTTTCGTTTTGGTCCTGCTCAGGCCTTGGCCGGATCTCAGATCTTTGGCAGGTTGGCCATCGACTTGGCTATCGCCTCGGCCGGGTATTCGTAGTCGTGGAGCTGGCCGGCGTGGTACTTGTCGTAGGAGCCCATGTCGATCAGGCCATGGCCGGAGAAGTTGAAGAGGATGGTTTTCGGCTCGTCGGGATTGCGGGTTGCCTCGAGGATTGCTCCGCGAATGGCATGGCAGGTTTCCGGCGCGGGAATGATCCCTTCCGTCCTGGCAAAAAGAACCCCCGCCTCAAAACATTCGAGCTGGTGCAGCTTGACCGGTTCGACGATCTTTTCCCGGACCATGGCCGAGACGATCGGCGACATCCCGTGGTAGCGCAACCCCCCGGCATGGATGCCCGGCGGAATGAAATCGTGGCCCAGGGTATACATGTAGAGGAGCGGAGTGGTCTCGGCGACATCGCCGAAATCGTAGGCGAGTTTGCCGGCGGTGAGCGACGGGCAGGATGCTGGTTCGGTGCCGACGAAGCGGATTTTTTTGCCCTCGAGATAGTCGGGGATGTAGGGTGAGGCCAGGCCGGCGAAGTTCGAGCCGCCGCCGCAGCAGCCGATGATGACATCCGGGTATTCGCCGGCGATCTCCATCTGTTTTTTCGCCTCCAGGCCGATGATCGACTGATGGAGGATGACATGATTGAGGACCGAACCGAGGGAGTATTTGGTGTCCTCCCGTGAGAACGCGTCTTCCAGCGCCTCGGAGATGGCAATGCCGAGGGAGCCGGCGGTGTCCGGCATCTTTTCGAGGATGGCCCGGCCGATTTTGGTCTCCATGCTCGGGCTGGCGACGACGGTGGCGCCAAAGGTCTGCATGATCGATTTGCGGTAGGGCTTTTGATCGAAGGAGACCCGGACCATGTACACCTTGCACTCCAGGCCGAACTTATTGGCGGCCAGCGACAGGGCGCTACCCCATTGGCCGGCGCCGGTTTCGGTGGTCAGCCGTTTGACCCCTTCCCGTTTATTGTAGTAGGCTTGGGCCACGGCGCTGTTGAGCTTATGCGAGCCGACCGGGGAGACCCCTTCGTTTTTGAAAAAAATTTTAGCCTTGGTGCCGAGAGCCTGCTCCAGGTTGTTCGCCCGGACCAGCGGTGACGGCCGCCAGATCTTCAGGATCTCCTGGACCTCCTCGGGGATGTCGATAAAGCGGGCCGTCGACATTTCCTGTTCGAGCAGTCCCATGGGAAAGACGGCGGCCAGCTTTTCCGGGCCCATCGGTTGTTTGGTCACTGGATCGAGCGGTGGCAGCAGGCCGTTTGGCAGATCGGGAACGACGTTGTACCATTGACTGGGCATTTCATCATCA
The DNA here is from genome assembly GCA_038224105.1 of Desulfobulbales bacterium. Classification (GTDB taxonomy): domain Bacteria; phylum Desulfobacterota; class Desulfobulbia; order Desulfobulbales; family Desulfocapsaceae; genus Desulforhopalus_A. The sequence continues at coordinate 10,064 of JBBRGP010000011.1, forward strand.
CGCAAGACGATTTTTTTGATCATGGTCTCTCCTTTGGCAAGAATTCTCTTGGTCGCTTAAAAAAGATATTTATACGTTTTTCCGAAAATATTTCGAGTTAATCCATATTATTATTGGGTGCACTTCGTCTCGAAATTGTTTACCGGCTTCTGGTCAACCGCAACGGTATGACCATTCCAGTCCAGCCACTGCGGCTCGGCCTGGTCATGCAGGAAAAATTGGTGTCCGGGGCCGGCCGGCGCTCCCCTCTCTTCACCCTCGGGGGTGGCGAGGGCGATGCCGCCCCGCATGATCGCCGTCAGCGATTCCGTGGACACCGTGATGCCGGAGAAAATCCCCCCCTCGATTTTTGCCCCGCTGACCTGCCAGAAGCGGCTGCCTTCGCTGATCACGGCCTTATGTCTGGCGGTAATATTGACATAGATCCGAACCATCCGGAAGGTGGGCGAGAGTTCAAAGCCGGTTACCTCGCCGATCTGGACCTGGCGGTAGTACACCGGCGAGCCGACACTGAGGGAGCCGAGATGGCCGGCCTCGAGAACGAGCCCCAGACCGTCATGGTTGGCGATTTCGGAGCGGGGCGGTTCGGCGAGAGCGGTAAAGTTCCGGGCTGCCGGGCCGTCGCCGGGTAAAAATGCCAGGTAGGAGCCGAAAACCAGGGTCTCGGCATTTTTTACCCCGGAGAGGTTGAACTCAGCCTGTTCTACCCAGATCCGGGTGTTTTGCCGAAAGAGAGAGGCGATGTTTTTCTCGATCCGGACGACCGCGCGGATGGTCCGATGATTTTCCTCGAGGTTGAGGTCGATGATCTTGCCCACTACCAGGCCTTTATAACGGAGGGAAGAACCCACTTTCAATCCGGAGGACTGGTCAAGCAGAACTATCAACACCTGGTCCTCGGCATTGCGGGCAGCCTCAAGATCGGTATGCAGCGGATAGGGAGTATCGAGCGGACCGGCGGAACCCGGCGCCGGGTTGATGCAGCCGATGCCGCCGGCCAGCACCGACTGCAGCGAACCGGTGCGAAGTTTAATCCCGTCCAGACCGCCGGAGACCTCGAGGCCGCTGGTGTTATAAAATCGCGACTTGTTGTGCACGAGATTTTTGAATCCCTCGTAAACCAGGCAGTCAACGACCACCGACTGCTGGTCGGGGGAGAGCCTGAACCCTTCCACCTCGCCGATCTTGATTTTCTTGTGGAGGATCGGTGAACCGACGGCGACAGACTCGGCATCCGGAGCAAGGATGCGAAAGTGTTGGCCGGCCGGCTGCAGGTCCGGGACGGCGGCGACCGCCTCCCGGAAACTCTGGTGCAGGTGGAACTGATACCCTTCTCCCGGCTGATCTTTCTTGGCTTTGGGAAGTTTTCCGGGGCTGGTGAAACTCACCCCGCCCTGGACGATTTTCGCCAGCGGACCGGTGGAGAGGGCCAGCCCTTCACTGAGACTGGCATTTACCTCAATGCCGGAATTGACCCAGAAAACGCTGTTTTTACTGAGAAGACTGAGGTATTTCTGATAGATGAACAGCGAGGTGCGGATACCTTTCCCCGTTTTGTCGAGATCGACGTCGATGACCTCCCCGACCTGGATATTTTTATAGTAGACCGGCGATTTGGCCGAGATGTCGAGCGGACCGTCGCTGTTCAGCACCAGGGTCTGGCCGGGCCGCAGGGGGGTCTGCGGCGGCGGATCGGAGAGGATATCGAAGTGGTCGCGGAAGGCGCCGTCTCCGGGTTGAAAGGTGATGTGCGCACCCGACAGCAGGAGCTGCAGGTTATGGATGCCGGACGGCGAGATCTCCGGTTTGACCAGCCAGAATTTGGTGTTGTCGCGGAGGATCAGTTCAGCCCGCGGGTCGAGGAGGATATGGGCAGTCACGGTCCGTTTGTCATCGTCGTTGATCTTGATTTCCTTGACAAAACCTGCCTCCAGGCCACGATAGACGACCTTGGTCGAGCCCCCGACGACGTCCTCGCTCGAAGCTAAAGTCAGGGTCATGGGAATCCCATAGCTGGCCGAGTCAAAGTCGGGATAAAGGGTAAAGGAATGGCCGTTGGCGACAAAAGGGGTATCGGCCATCTGTTCCGGGGTATGGAGCTGGATGCCGCCCCTCAGCAGGGCAGCGAGGGATTCCACCTGGATATTGAAGGCCGGGAGTTTGCCGCTTATCCGGATGCCGCTGGCGTTGCAGAAGCGGCTGCCCTCCCTGACCAGGTGGGAGAATTCGGGTTTGATGAAGACCTCGATACGAACGCTTTGAGCCCCTTCCAGAGAATATCGCTGGACCTCGCCGATCTGGATATTCCGGTAATAGACCCCGGTGCCGACCTGGATGGAGCCAAGGGTCGCGGACTTGATTTGCAGATGCAGACCGGGGGTCTCGAGCGAAACCGGCGGGGCCGACGCGAGACCGGAGAATTCCAGGCGGGGGACGGTCGAGGTGCCGACCTGAATGCCGATATAACTGCCGGAGAGGATGGTATCGAGGCCCTGGACCGAGCTTGCCGACAGCTCCGGACGGACGATCCAGAAGAGGGTGTCGTCAACCAGCTGGGGCCCGGCACTTTTGTCCATCTTGACCAGGGCCTGGATCTGCTGGTGGTCGAGATCGGGGCTGACCTTGGTGACCAGGCCGACCGGAATGCCGCGGGCCATGACCTGGGTCTTGCCGGCAACGATGCCGGAGGCATTCTCGAAAGAGATGGTGATCTCCACCCCGGCGCTTTTGAAACTGGAGTAAACCAGCCAGGCGCAGATGCCTAGAGCGATCAGCGGTAAGGTCCATATTACCGAAATACCGCGGTTTTTCTTTATTTGAGCAGTGGTCATGACGTTTTCCCGAGAAGAATTGCCGGTCGATCCTTATCCATGGTCTGAGTGCCGGGACGAGACGAGTCCCAGATGATGCGCGGGTCAAAGGTTATGGCGGCAAACATCGTCGCCAGAACCACCAGCGAGAAGTAAGTGGCCGCCGGGGCGGTATGAATGGAGGTGAAGAACCCGTAATCGGCGAGGACGGTCAAAAGGGCGATGACGAAGATATCGAGCATCGACCATCGGCCGATAAAGGAGATAATCCTGAACATTCGGGTTTTTACGACCAGAAAATTATCATAGCCCGGCCGGGTCGCCTGGAGCAGAATGGTCAGGCCGACGATTTTAAAGACTGGCACGACGATCGAGGCGGTGAAGATGACCAGGCCGATCAGATAAGACCCGTCCTGAAAGAAATAGATTATCCCGTCCATGATCGTCGATCGGTCGGGGATCCCGAGAAAATCGATCTCCATGATCGGCAGCAGGTTGGCCGGGGCCAGGAAGATCGCCGAGGTGACAACCAGCGCCCAGGTGCGGGCGACGCTGTGCGGTTTGCGGGCATGAAGCGTTGCCCGGCAGCGGGGACAGCCGCTGCCGGCCTGGGCAGCCGGAGAAAGTTTATGACAGGTGTGACAGAGAATGATCCCCAGCTCTGCCGCGCTTTCCGCCTTATCCGGCGGTACCAGGGGCGGCGCGGGGCCGGCCGCCACCCTCCGGCCGGATCCTTTCTCCTCGATGGCCCGCCAGAAAAGATCGCGGTCGATGACGGTGGCGATGGCCAGGGTGATCAGCACCAGCCCGGTAAAACAGAAAATGCCGGCATGGTATTGAATGTCGGAGCTGTGGCCCATCTTGATGATGGTCACCATGATCCCCAGCAGATAGACCTCGACCATCGCCCATTCCTCGAGATGGAGGTGGGTCCGGAACAGCCCGGTGAGATAGGCAGGATACCGCCCCAGCTGGAGTTGGAGGGAGATGAGGAAGCTCGTGGTGAGCAGGAGCAGGGGGAAGACGATCGCCGACAGCAGGACCATCAGCGATACCAGATAGTAATCATTTCGGTAAAAGTTTAGGATCGATTCGAGTATATTGGCGGAGTCGCTGAAGCCGAAGGCGTTGAGGGTCATCAGCGGCAGGGAAACGGCCGGCAGGTACATGAGCAGGCCGGTGATGCTGAGGGCCAGCACTTTGACGATGGAACTTTCGCTGCCTTTGCTGAGTTTTTTCCCGCACCGGGGACAGACGGCGGAGTAGCCGACCGGGGGCTCGACCCTCGGCAGCAGAAGGTCGCAGTCCGGGCAGGCGGCAAGGGCGTCGAGGAGTTGTGGGTGCGGAGACACTATGTTTTCCTGATGGGGTGTTGGCTGGGGCAGATTCGGTTTTTAGCCAAATATAGTAACGTGATCGCGGCGGTTTGTCATATGAAAAACGGCCGCGGCGGACCTGGACCGGGTGAGACGGCACGTTTTCGATCGGGCGGCAATCAACGACATGGAGAAGGAATGCGATGGCGGCAAACAGATGGCTGAAGTTGACGATAGAGACCAACCCGGTGCTGGTGGAGTCGATCAGCGACTTCCTGGTCGGGGTCATTGAGGCGGGTGTCGAGACCGGTGCGCCGGATGAGCCCCATTACGGTACGCTCACCTGCTATGTTCAGAAGGCCAATCCGGAGCCGGACGAGGTGGCGGCCATCGTCGCCCGGGTCGCCGCCTATCTCGCCGAAATGGCCAGGGTCTTTGGGGTATCGACCCCGACCCTTTCACCCTCGCTGATTGACGAGGAGGACTGGTCGACCAGCTGGAAGACCCATTTCAAACCCTTTGCCATCGTGCCTGGCCTGGTTATCGCCCCGACCTGGGAAGAATACCGGCCAAACCCCGGGGAGGCGGTGATCACCATGGACCCGGGGATGGCCTTCGGTACCGGCCATCACGCCACAACCTGCCTGTCTCTCGAGATGCTCCGCCGGACGCTTACCGCCGGCGGCACCGGACGGGTCCTCGATGTTGGCACCGGCACCGGTATCCTCGGGATGGCGGCGGTGCTGTTCGGGGCGGCGGCGGCCCTGGGGATCGATAACGATCCGGTCGCGGTTGCGGCAGCGACCGATAATGTCCGCCGCAACGGTCTCGAGGACCGGATGCAGGTGAGCCAGACGCCGATTGACACCCTGACCGGGCCGTATGAGATCGTCGTCGCCAATATCGTCCATGATGTCCTGCTGGAGATGGCGGGTGATTTGACCCGGCTGACCGGCGCGGGCGGGATCCTGATCCTGTCCGGCATCCTGACCAGCGATCAGGCGGAAAATATCGTCCGGGTTTTTACCGCCCGGGGCTTCACCCTCCTCGACCAGGCCGAGCGCCAGGAGTGGGCGGCCCTGCGGCTGTGCAAGGGCTGACCGGGCGGTGCCGGATCGGCGTTATTCGTTTGAATCGGTCGGGCGCATGGGGGTGAGTTGGTAATCGGTGTCGAAGATGATGCCGACCCCGTCAGGTTCCCGGCGGATGACGATGCCGCTGGCCTGGACCGAGACGGTTTTGCCGCGCAGCCTTTTCAGGCTTTCGATGGAGAGAATGAATTTCAGAAGTTTCAGCTCGTCGAAACCGAGATGGAACTCGATGTTCACCTTGGCGGCCATCGGAAAGGGGTGGGCGGTTTTCAGGAAGGCGCCGCCGGCGCTGATGTTGGCGGCTACCGTATCGACGGCCGGCGACTGATCGTCGCTGTGCCGGTAGGAAATCCTGGCCTGGAGGTTGAGGGTGAAACGCTCCTGGGTACGTTTTTCAGTCGACATTGCTGCTTCCTTGACGCATTGGGGAGAGAGGACCAGATATAGGCGGATATTTTTTCTTTCGGCAATGAACACCAGATGTTTCCTGAAAACTTACGGAATGTATGAAACAAAGTCAATTTGAAAGCGGTCAAAACGCGGGCAGCAGGAGTTTTCCGACCCTTCCATGCCTTTACCATGGAGCCGAGGAGTTCGATGCGACGCTTCTTTTTTAATCCGAAAAGCCGCGACGGCGATACCGTCCTGCTTTCCGAGGAGGAGTCGCGGCATATCGTCCGGGTCCTGCGACTCCAGGTGGGCCATGAAATCGAGCTGCTTGACGGCCAGGGGACGGTGTACCGGGCGGTTATCGCCGCCATCGACCGGCGGGTGGCGGCCTGCCTTGGCGCGGTGATCGCGGCCGACCTGGGCGGCGGCAAGACGGTCCGGGTCGGCCAGGGCATCCTCAAGGGCGAGAAAATGGACACCGTCGTCCAGAAGTGCACGGAACTCGGGGTAACCCGGCTGTCGCCGTTTCAGAGCAGCCGATGCCAGGGCAAGGCCGATCCGGCCCAGAACCGCAAACGGTATGAACGGTGGCAGCGCATCGGCCTGGCCGCCTGCAAGCAGTGTCTGCGGCCGCAGCCGATGCAGCTCGATGGTCCGGTGCCGCTGGCTGAGGCGGTCCGGGAGGCAGTCGGTCCCGCGACCCTGCGCCTGCTGTTCTGGGAGGAGGAGAAGGCTGTCCGCCTCCAGGATCTTGCCGGCCTGGCAGCGGCGCCGGCGGTGACCCTGCTGCTCGGTCCGGAGGGTGGGTTTGCCCGGGACGAGGTGGAGCTGGCGCTGGCGCATGGCTGGCGGACGGTGAGTCTCGGCGAAAGGATCCTGCGGGCCGAGACCGCGACCCTCACCGCCGTCGCTATAGTCCAGTACGTCATCGGTAACCTATGAAGGATGTCAAGGAATTCGAGAAAACTCCGGGCCGGGCCACCATCTTCGCCAAGGCGGTTCGGGTGGTGAGCCAGGATGCGGCGCTTACCGCCGGCCACCGGCTGATCGATGTCCGTTCACCCGAGGAGTTTCATCAGGGGACGATCCCCGGGGCGGTCAATATCCCGCTCTTTGCTGAAGATGAACGGAGTGTCATCGGCACCATCTATCGTCACGGCGGCCATGAGCAGGCCGTCGACCAGGGGTTTGCCACGGTCGAAAGAAGACTGACCGAGCTGCTTTCGGCCTTTCAGCCATACCGCCCTGAGACCCTGGTGGTCTGCTGCGCCCGGGGCGGGATGCGGTCGCTGTCGGTGGTCAATCTTCTCAACCAGGCCGGGTTCTCGGCCTGCCAGCTCGAAGGCGGCTATAAAGCCTACCGCCGGCAGGTCCTCGAACGTCTGGACCGTTTTGCCCCGAGGCTGATCGTCATCCACGGCCTGACCGGGACCGGCAAGACCCGGATCCTCCAGCGCCTTGACCAGGCCATCGACCTCGAAGCCCTGGCTGACCACCGCAGCTCGCTGTTCGGCGGTCTCGACCGGCAGCCCAGCAATCAGCGGACCTTCGAGAGCCGGTTGGCGGAGCGGATCGGTGAGCTTGGCGACGAACCCTATTTCATCGAAGGGGAGAGCCGCAAGATCGGCCGGGTCTTCATCCCCAAGCCCCTGGCCATGGCCATGAAGGGGGCGGTGCTGGTCAATGTTCACTGCCGGCTGGAGACGAGAATCGCCAGAATTATCGAGGACTACCCGGTGACCGATGCCGGGACTCTCGAACGCATCGAGACCATCTTGAAATCGCTGCGCCGGAAGATGGGGACCGGCGAGGTCGAGAAAATGTGCCGGCTGCTGCACCGGGGCGATCTGCCCGGGCTGGTCCGCATCCTGCTCCTCGACTACTATGACAAACGTTACGCCAAGAGCATGAGCCAGTACCGCTACGCCCTGGAGATTTCCGCCGAAGATATCGACGAGGCGGCGGCCAGGCTGGTGGAATTCCGCCACTCCCTGCTGCCGCCGGGCCAGGAGCCCTGAAGGTGGTCCTGGCCCGGCCGGCGATCAGGGCTGTCCGGGCCGGCCACCATCGACAGTTTCGACCATGGCCGTCGGTATCCAGCCTTTACGGTTGGTCTCATCCCTGACATAGGTGAAATCACCGTGGTACTTTTCCGGATAGACCAGGCGTCCCTGCTGGATGGCTCCGACCGAACCGGCCGCCGGGAATGGCGAGATCAGCAGCCGGGCATCAGGGGCGAGGACCACGGCGGGATTGAACTGGCGGTAGCGGATAAAGGTACCGGCCGCGGCCAGGCAAAAGAGGAGCAGGCAGGTTATGGCCACCCCGCCGAAGGTCTTCCCGGAAAAAGAATACTTCAGGGCGGCGAGCTGAAAGAGGGCGAACAGCACGACCGTCAGCAAGCCAAGAGTCGCCCACTGGTCGAGGTGAAGGAAATGAAAGAACCGCTCCACTCCCTCCGGTTCGCCGGTAAAGAGGCCGCTCTCCTTCCGCACCAGTTCGAGGTTGCCGGCGATGTCCGAATCGCCGGGAGCAAGACGCAGGGCCCGTTCATAGTTCAGCACCGCCCCGCCGATCTCCCCTGCCTGGGCGTAACTGTTGGCGAGGTTGAACAGCACCGGGGCAGAAAAGCCGGCGGTCGCGGTGAGCTGCTGGTAATGGCTGATGGCCTGGGGATAATCGCCGCGGCTGTAGGCTTCGTTGCCCTGCTGCAGGAGTTGTTCCTCCGTTCCACCGGCCCGGCCAGACAGGTTGGCGAGCAGCAGGCCGACGACCAGAATCAGGAAGGGCCACCATTTCCGGCTGTTCATGGCAGTGTCTCCAGTTCTTTTTTCATTTTGTCGAGATAGTCCCGCATCTTTTCCGGCGACAGGGTGGCCCCGCCGTAGGCCGCCTCGCCGGCGGTGCCAAAGATTTCGAGGAGCGGTGAATCCGGGCGCAGCCGGTTTCTCAGATCGGCAAGGCTGATGGCGGTCGGAGCCGTTTGCCACGACAGACCCATCTGGTTCTGGATGGCAGTTCGGCATAAATCGAGAAATTCCAGGCTGTTGCCTGACGCCCTGGCCTGTTCGACCTGCCGCAGGTCACTAGCCAGCAACTCTTTTTGTTGCCGGCGCAGCACTACCTCCGGATGCCTGGCCAGTCTTGCCAGGTTAAGGCGCCACAGGCCGATCGCCGCCAGGAGCAGGACCGCCGCCGCCAACACCCCGAGGAACCAGGCTCGGGCAAAGAGGGGAACGATGGCCGGGACAAAGTCGCCGGTCTCGACGTGCAGCGGCGCCATACCCTCGAAGAGGAGCCCGGATTTGACCGGCGCCTCCGGCCGTGGCGGTTCCGCCGCCTTCGCCGCCGGCGGCGGAGCAACCGGCGCGGCGCTTTGCTGGAGGCGGATGGCGATCGGCTCGCTGGTTCTGGTCACATAACTTTTCCGCACCGGGTCGAAATAGCTGAAGGAGAGGGCGGGAATTGCCGTTGCCGAATTATTTCTGGCGACGATCGCCTGCTCAAAAACCTTGGCGCCGAAAGCGCTGTCGTCCTGTTCCGGGGAGGACGAAGAAGTGGCGGCATAGGTTTTCCAGTCCGGACTGTCCGGAAAAACCGGGGCCTCGACCCGGTCGAAATTGCCGCTGCCGGCGATCTCCACCCTCAAGGTCAGCGGCTCGCCGACCTCCGCCTCCTGGCGGTTGGCGGTGACCCGAATGGTAAAGTCGCCGATCGCCCCGGTGAAGTTTTTCGGCTGGTCGGCGGTGGGCAGCGGCACGACACTAAAGACCGCCTCGGGGCTGACCACAGACATCGGTTTACGCTGATAGCCGCCGAAAAAGCTGTCGAGGAAGGGGTCGTCAAAGCCGGGATCGTCGAACATGCCGCCGCCGAACGGCGACATCTGCCGCCGTTTCTGGGCGACGAGCAGGGAGGCATCCATGGTGAAGGTGAGCGGGTGCCGCCCGGCCTTGATTCCGGAGAGCACGGTTTTCCAGACCAGGACGTTATAGGGGATGCTGTGCACGACCTCCTGGGTCTGGCTCGGTTTTTCCCGCAGGGGCTGCATGACCACGCCGTCGCCCTGCAGGCTGCTCGACTGGCCCGAGGGAGAGCCCGGCCACTTCGTGGTGCTCGCGGACTACGTCACCACCGACGACGGCACGGGTCTCGTCCACCAGTCCCCCGCCTTCGGCGCCGAGGACCTGCTCGTCTGCCGCGAGTACGGCCTGCCGGTGGTCCGGCCGGTCACCCCGGACGGCCACTTCGAGGAGTCGGTCCGGCTCGTCGGTGGTGAGTTCTTCAAGCACGCCGACCGCGCGCTGGTGAAGCACCTGGACGAGACCGGGGTGCTCTTCCGGCACCAGGCCTACGAGCACGCCTACCCGCACTGCTGGCGGTGCC
>JBBRGP010000012.1:0-19959 GCA_038224105.1 Desulfobulbales bacterium
CAATTGTTGTTCCTAAGGATTGTGGATTAAATAAGAATGATGAAGCCGAAAGTATGGATCGGGTAGGACGGGTTGGGTGCGAGCACCACGTCGCCCGGTGCGATCCCTTTTATTTCCAATCTGTCGATCAACCTGCTGGTCAGTGTCCGCTACCCGGATACCGACCACAGCTATCTGATAAGAATCAAAATACCAACCGGCTCCGACCTGCCGAGATTCGTGCAGCTCGGCAAGAAAACCGTGTTTATTCTGCTCGAAGATCTGGTCGCCAACAACCTGGCGCTGCTGTTGCCCGGGATGGAGATTGAATCCTGTGCCACCTTCAGGGTCACCCGCAACGCCATCACCGAGAAATCCGAGGAGCAGGCCAACGATCTGCTGGTGATGATCGAATCGGCCCTCCGCGACCGCAAGTTTGCCGAAATCGTCCGCTTCGAAGTGAACCCTGGCATGTCCGATCTGCATAAGGGCAAACTCGCCGCGGAGCTGGGTGTCGATGAGGAACAGGATGTCTATGAGGTCGACGGTATCCTGGGGGTCCGCGACCTCTTTCAGATCGCTTCCCTCGATCGCCCGGATTTGCGTTTTGCCCAGCACCATCCGGTCGATAACCCGGAACTGCTGGGAGACGATCCGAACATCTTCCACACCATCCGTGAGCATGGGGATATTTTTCTGCAACACCCGTATGAATCCTTCGATACCTCGGTCGAACGCTTTCTCCGTGAAGCCAGTCGGGATCCCAAGGTACTGGCGATCAAAATGACCCTCTACCGGACCGCCAAGAACTCGAGGATCATTCAATATCTGATCGATGCCGCCCAGAACGGCAAGCAGGTGGCGGTGGTCGTCGAGCTCATGGCCCGGTTTGACGAATCGGCCAACATCCGCTGGGCCGGCTTCCTCGAGGAGGTGGGCATCCATGTCACCTATGGCATCGTCGGCATGAAGACCCACTCCAAACTGATCTTTGTCATCCGCAAGGACTATAACGGCCTGCGCCGCTACGCCCATATCGGCACCGGCAATTACCACGCCGGCACGGCCCGGGCCTACGTCGATTTCGGCCTGATCACCGGCGATCCCGACATCGGCGCCGACCTCACCGAACTGTTCAATTATCTGACCAGTGGCTGCACCCCGATGCGCCGCTATATCAAGCTGCTGCCTTCCCCCAAGCAGCTGAAAAAGGCCCTGCTCAGCAAAATCGACAGGGAAATCGGCCATCAGAGACAGGGCAACGGGGGGCTCATCCAGCTGAAGACCAATGCCCTGGAGGATAAAGATATGGTGGAGGCCCTCTATCGCGCCTCCATGGCCGGAGTCCATGTCGATCTCATCGTCCGCGACTCCTGCCGGCTGCGCCCGGGAATTCCAGGACTATCGGAAAACATCCGGGTCATTTCCCTGGTCGGCAGATTCCTCGAACATGGCCGGATCTATTATTTTAAAAATAATGGGGAGGAGGAGTACTACATCGGATCCGCCGACCTCATGAAACGCAACCTTGAGAGCCGGGTCGAGGTCTGCGCTCCCATCGAATCCTTGCCGCACAAGACCCTCCTCCGGGAGATCCTCGATCTCCAGCTCACCAATATCCGCAACGTCTGGGAAATGCAGCCCGACGGCTCCTACATCCAGTTGCGGTCAAATGACGAGCACGACGCCGCCTGTGTTCACCATTACCTCATCGCCAAAGCGGAAAAAAGAGCCACCGCCGGCCGTCTCGCCCTCGCCAAGAAAAAACGGAAAAAACTTGGTCCCAAGCGGTAATTCCAGGTACATGAGTAAGCAGGCTCCGATGTCGATTGCAGAACCTCTCGCTTTTTCCGGCAATTTCATTGTGCTTCTTCGTTTTTCCTTGCTTTTGCCGGATTTAGTTTTGTAGTCTGCGGGGCTATTCTTTCTTAAGGACTAACTCATTCTCAAAGGAGAAACCATGAAAAAGCTGATTCTCGGGCTGTCCGCCCTGGCGCTGCTGGTACCAAGCCTCGGTTCTGGTGCCGATGCGGTAAAAATCGGGATGATAACGACGCTGACGACCAAGGGCGGCTATCTCGGCGAGGAGATCCGCGACGGTTTCAAACTGGCCGTTGATCAGGAAGGCGGAAAACTGGGGGGCGTGGCGGTCGAACTCCTCGTCGAGGACGATGGCGGCAAACCCGAGAAGGGCAAGCAGATTGCTGAGCGATTCGCCAAGAAGGACGGGATCTCGATCATGACCGGCATCGTCTTCTCCAATGTCGCCATGGCCGTGGTGCCCAAGATCGTCAAGGAGGATGTCCTCTATCTCAGCGCCAATGCCGGTCCCTCGGAGCTGGCCGGCAGCGGCTGCGACCCCAATTATTTCAGCGTGTCCTACCAGAACGACAATCTCGACGAGGTGGTCGGCCAGTATGTCACCGAGGTCGGCCATAACAACGTCTATCTGCTTGCCCCGAATTACCCGGCCGGCAAGGACCACCTGGCCGGGTTCAAACGGTATTATCAGGGCAAGATCGCCGGCGAGGTGTATACCAAACTCGATCAGGCCGACTATGCCGCGGAGATCGCCACCATCCGCGACACCAAACCCGATGCGGTGTTTTTTTTCCTGCCGGGCGGCATGGGCATCAATTTTCTCAAACAGTATGCCCAGGCCGGGCTGAACCAGACCATCCCGCTTTATGGTCCCGCCTTTTCCTTTGACGAACGGATTCTCGGCGCCGTCGGCAACGCCGCCCTCGGCGTCAAAAACGGCTCGCAGTGGACCCACGATCTCGACAACCCGGCCAACCGGGAGTTTGTCGCCGCCTACCGCAAGGCCTATAACCGCACGCCGACGCTCTATGCCAGCCAGGGCTATGACACCGCCCGGCTGCTCGGCTCGGCGCTGAAGGCAACCGCTGGCAAGACCGACCTGCCCCCCCTGCGAGCGGCGCTGAAAAAGGCTGATTTTGCCTCGGTGCGCGGCAACTTCTCCTTCGGCAACAATCAGCACCCGATCCAGGACATCTATATCCGGGAGGTGATCCAGACTGAGTCCGGCTTCACCAACAAGACCGTCAAGAAGGTATTCACCAATCATGTCGATGCCTACGCCAAAGAATGCAAGATGTGAGTTTTTCAGGAGCCATGGCAGGGATTGACAAACGGATCGGTCCCGCTCGGCTCTCTTCAAAGAATGGTCGAGATCGAGGGGGCCGAACCAGGCTCCCAGTGCTATGCTCCTGGTAATCGAACAGCTTCTCAACGGCCTGCAACTGGGGATCGCCCTGTTTCTGATGTCGGCCGGCCTGACCCTGGTGTTCGGGATCATGCAGGTCATCAATCTGGCCCACGGCTCCTTTTATATGATCGGGGCCTATGTCGGCGCGACGGTCGCCGCCCAGACCGGCTCGTTTCTCCTGGCCATGGTTGCGGGCGTAGCCGCCGCCGGCGCCTGCGGCTGCATCGTCGAGGTGCTCGTCCTCCGCCACCTGTACAACAGGGAGCATCTCGACCAGGTCCTGGCAACCTTCGGCCTGATCATGTTTTTCAATGAACTGACCCGCATCGTCTGGGGCCGGCAGCCGCTGTATATGAACGTCCCCGACGGGCTGACGGCCAGCATCGAACTGCTGCCCGGTCTCCCGTATCCGACCTATCGGCTGGCGGTCATCGGCACCGGCCTTTTGGTCGCCCTGGCACTGTGGCTGCTGTTCGCCAAAACCCGGCTCGGCATGAAGATCCGGGCTGGCGCCGCCAACCGGGAAATGGTCGGCGCTCTCGGGGTCAATGTCGCCCTGCTCTACACCCTGGTCTTCGGCCTTGGCGCCCTCCTGGCCGGTCTTGCCGGAGTCATGGCCGGCCCGATTCTGGCGGTTGAATCGGGGATGGGCGAGTCCATTCTCATCCTTACCTTCGTCGTCATCGTTATCGGCGGCATCGGCTCGATCCGGGGGGCGGTGGCCGGGGCCCTGCTGGTCGGCATGGTCGATACCCTCGGCCGCGCTTTTCTGCCGGCTATCCTCCGGACGATTCTCGCCGCCTCGACCGCCGACAGTGTCGCCGCCTCGCTGTCGTCGATGGCCATCTATATCCTGATGGCGGCCGTCCTCGTCTGGAAACCCCGGGGCCTCTTCCCCGCCCACGGATAAATGCGCCGATGACAAAAAAACAGATGACTATCGGCTGTGGCGCCCTTTTTCTCCTTTTTCTCCCGCCGGCCGCCCTGCTCGGCGGCGAGCCCTATCTTATTTCGCTCGGCAGCCGTATCGTCATCTACGCCCTGGCCGCCGCCAGTCTCGATCTCCTCCTTGGTTACGGGGCCATGGTCAGTCTCGGCCATGCCGCCTTTGTCGGGGTCGGCGCCTACACCGCGGCCATCCTCAGCTACCACAGTTTTGCCGCCGAACCGCTGTTTGCCTGGCCCTTTCTCTTTACCGGCAGCAACAGTGGCCTGGTCGTTCTGCCGCTTGCCGCTTTAACCGCCGCCCTGGCCGCGCTGATCATCGGGGCGCTCAGCCTGCGCACCACCGGCATGCATTTTATCATGATCACCCTGGCCTTTGCCCAGATGCTCTTTTACTTTTTCGTCTCCCTCGAAAAGTACGGCGGCGATGACGGCCTGTCGCTTCCCGCGCGAAACAGCCTGCCCGGCCTTAATCTCGGCAACGACAGCCATTTCTATTACCTCTGTCTCGCGACCCTCGCGCTTTTTCTCCTGTTCGCCAGCCGGCTGGTCGAGTCCCGGTTCGGCCTGGTGATCCGGGGGGCCGGCAACAACAACCGGCGGATCAGGGGACTGGGCATCCATTCCTTCCGCTATAAACTGGCGGCCTTCGTCATCGCCGGCGGCAGCGCCGGGCTGGCCGGGGCTCTCCTTGCCAACCAGACGGAATTCGTCAGCCCCGGCCTGATGCACTGGACCCTTTCCGGCGAACTGATGGTCATGGTCCTCCTCGGCGGCCTCGGAACGCTGTTCGGTCCGGTGCTCGGCGCCGCCGTATTCCTTTTGCTCGAAGAAATTCTGGCGATCTATACCGAACACTGGATGGTCTATATGGGTCCCTTTCTGATCCTGACGGTCGTTTTCGCCAAACACGGCCTTTTCGGTTTTCTCACCGGCAACAGGGGGAAAAATGGCTGACACCCTCCTCCAGGTCTCTGGCCTGAACAAGTCGTTCGGGGCGGTTCCTGCCACCAACAACCTCTCCCTTACCATCACCAGGGGCCACATCCACGCCCTCATCGGTCCCAACGGTGCCGGCAAGACCACTTTGGTCAATCAGCTGAGCGGCGACCTGCGACCCGACAGCGGCATCATTTCTTTTGCCGGCCGCGACATCACCCGGCTGAAATCGTATCGGCGGGCCCGCCTCGGCATCGCCAGGTCCTTCCAGATTACCCATATCTTCGAAAACCTCACCGTCGCCGAAAATATGGGGCTGGCTATCTGCGCCGGCCGGGGACACAACTTCCGGTTCTGGCGCCACTGGCGCAGCAACGCGGCGGTTGCCCGGGAACTGCCCCTTGCCCTGAAAAGGGTCGATCTCCACGAGCGCGCCGATATGGCCGCCCGCCATCTCTCGCACGGCGAAAAGCGCCAACTGGAAGTCGGCATGGCCCTGATCGGTCAACCGCAACTGCTCATTCTCGACGAGCCCATGGCCGGACTGGGTCCGGGCGGAACGGTGGAACTCGCCAAACTCATCAAAAAACAGAAAGGGCAGGTGACCATTCTCCTCGTCGAGCACGATATGGATGTGGTCTTTTCCCTCGCCGACCGGGTGACGGTTCTGGTCTACGGGGAAAACGTCGCCACCGGCAGCCCCGAGGAGATCCGTGGCAATCCGCTGGTTCGCAGGGCCTACCTCGGAGAGGAGCATTGATGCTGGTCGTCGAGGAAATCGTCACCTGCTACGGCGAAAGCCAGGCCCTGTTCGGGGTCTCCCTGCAGGTTGGGGAGGCGGAGGTGGTCACCCTGCTCGGCCGCAACGGCATGGGCAAGAGCACCACCGTCCGGTCGATCCTCGGCCTCAGCCCGATCCACGCTGGCCGGATCAGCTACCTGGGCCAGCCGATTTCCTCGCTGCCAAGCTACCGCATTGCCCGTCTGGGCATCGGCCTGGTTCCCGAAGGCAGGCAGATTTTCGCCAATCTGACGATCCGGGAAAACCTCCTCGCCACCGCCGCCAACACCCGCAAAACCAGGCAGCCCTATGGTCTGGACGACATCCTGGCCATCTTCCCGCGACTCGCCGACCGGCTGCATCATTACGGCAACCAGTTGTCCGGGGGAGAGCAGCAGATGCTGGCGATCGGCCGGGCGCTGATGATCAACCCCAGCCTGCTGATCCTCGACGAGGCCACCGAAGGACTGGCTCCCCTGATCCGCCGGGAGATCTGGCTGGCCCTGAAGATGCTCAAGAGCAAAGGTCTGGCCATTCTGATCATCGACAAAAATATTGAAGCCCTGATGGCAATCGCCGATCGCCATTATTTCATGGAAAAGGGGCGGGTCGTCTGGAACGGCACCACCGAAGAAATCCAGAGAAGACCGGAACTGAAATCCCGGTACCTGGGAGTCGACTGCTGAAAACTGACCTGTACCCCTTGTAACATTGCCGACAGGATGTTCCAGGACGTGCAGGAGAAGGGGCCCTTTGCCCATTGGTCGCACCGCCATTATTTAGGATCTCCCTGGGGGCGGCTTGCCGGCTAAGCGATGTCGTGGAATACGCCCTGCCGGGCCACAACCTACTGCCCGACTGGGTCAAGGCCTCCGTGACCAGGCGCCTGGAGCAACTTTTCCATTACCGGGAAACCCTGCTGAAAGAGAATATCCTCCTGCACCAGCGCTGCCGTTCCCAACCGCTCCGCCTCCTGATCAGCGGCGCCAGCGGGGTGCTCGGCCGGTCGCTGGTGCCGCTGTTGACCACCGGCAGTCATCATGTCTCCACCCTGGTGCGCCGCCGCCCGGATCCGGCCAAGGGAGAGATCTTCTGGGATCCGGAACGGGGCATCCTGAACGGTGACGACACCCCGGAGCTCGATGGGGTAATCCACCTGGCCGGCGAATATATATCGGTCTGTCCCCCAGGGGCGGCGCCCTCAAACTGATCCTCACCGCGTCCCCCTGCGGCTGCATCCGTCGCTTCGGCACCGGCCGCCAGCAGATCAGCTGGATCAGCGACGACGATATGATTGCCGCCATCCTCCACGCCCGGGGCACGGCAAGGCTCCGTTCTCCAAATAATGCGCAAGCGGACGGACCGGACCGATAAAATGGTCGGCGGGACGCGGATCAGGCTGGGCCGTGCAACTCCCGATGAACGACACGCCCCAGCTGCTCCATGGAATACGGTTTTTCAATGAAGCTGCCGACCCCGAGCCGCATCGCCTTTTTAATATCTTCGCTTCTCGAAAAACCGCTGGCGATAATGGCCTTTTGACCGGGCCGGAGTTGGCACATCCGTTCATAGGCCTGACAGCCGTTCATCCCCGGATCCATGAACATGTCGAGGAGCACCAGATCCACACGGTGCTCCCGCAAAAAGGCGAGCGCCGCCTCGCCGCTGTCGACGGTATCGACAACATAGCCCAGGGCGGTGAGAATCTGACAGGCGACATCCCGCAGGACCAGTTCGTCATCGACCACCAGAATCCGCTGCCCATCACCCGGAAACGCCAGAACTTCCTGCTCCTTCTCCGGCTCCTCGAACGTCCCGTCATAACACGGCAAAGTGAAGCTGAAGCAGGTCAGGTGCTCGTTGCTGGTGACCAGGATCCTGCCGCCATGGTCATGGACGGTGTTCCAGACAATAGCAGTGAAGCCGGCAAACAGGGTCCAGACCATCCCCGACTCGGCCAAACCATTATACAAGTAACTCGGCGTCGATGGCATCGATCTTTTCCTGGGCTGCTTCCCATTTGACGTACCAGCAATCGAGATGGCGCTGGCAGTCTTCATAGTCCTTGCTGATCCTGGCCCAGCTGTTTTCCTCCTTGTACAGATCGGGATCGGCCATCAGGATTTCCAATTCTTCCTTCTGCTTTTCGCAGCGCTCGATCTGCTTCTCCGCCTCAGCCAGCTGCTTCAGCCAGGGGCCAGCCCGCCGACTCCGCTCCTGGCGCATCAGGGCCTCGAACTTCTTGCGCTCCCGGCGATTGTCAGAGGAGTCAGGCGAACCGTCGGGTTTTGTCGCAGCACCTCCGCCGGCGCTCGCCTCCTGGCTCTTTTCCTGGTCGCGCATGACCAGCTGTTTTTGCAGATATTCCTCGACGTTCCCCTCAAAGAGGGTGATCCGTCCCTTCTTCACTTCAAGGACCTTGTTGGCAAAGCTGTCGAGAAAATAGCGATTGTGGGAGACCACGACGATGGTCCCGTCGTACTGGGCCATCGCTTCCTGCAACACCTCCTGGGAACCCATATCGAGGTGGTTGGTCGGTTCGTCAAGAAGCATGCAGTTGGCCGGGGTGGCGATCATCTTCGCCAGGGCCAGCCGGCTTTTCTCGCCACCGGAGAGAACTGAAACCTTCTTTAAAACGTCGTCGCCGCGAAACAGAAATGCTCCGAGAAGGGAGCGGACCCGGGTGGTGGTCAGCTCCTCGCCGACCAGGTTCATGGTCTCGAGCACCGTCAGTTGCGGGGAGAGCTCCTGAGCCTGATGCTGACCGAAATAGGTGAGCCGGACATTGGCACCAAGGCGGATCGACCCCGAATCACGACTGATCTGCCCGGCCAGGATCTTCAGCAGCGTCGACTTGCCGGCGCCGTTGACCCCGACCACCGCCACTTTGTCGCCCCGGCTGAGCAAAAGTTCGACATCACTGAAAATCCGTGCGCCGCCATAGCTTTTGCTCAACCCCTCGACCCGCAGGACATCGCGTCCCGAATCCGGGGCGGGCGGGAAGGTGAAGCGGATCTGCTGCTCCTCATCGGCCAGCTCGATGAGCTCCAGCTTGTCCAGCTGTTTGACCCTGCTCTGCACCTGTCTAGCCTTGGTGGCCTTGGCCCGAAACCTTTCGACAAAGCGCATGGTCTGTTTGATCTTCGCCTGCTGATTGTCGTAGGCGCCTTTTTCGATGGCCCGCCGCTCCGCTTCTTCTTTTACGTAGAAGCTGTAGTTGCCCTTATAGACATCGATCCGGCCGAAGCTGAGGGCCCATGTCATTTCCGTGGTCTTGTCGAGGAAGGTCCGGTCATGGGAGATGATGACCATCGCCCCCTGGTAGTTGTTCAGGAACTGCTCGACCCAGGTGAGGGAATCGAGATCGAGATGGTTGGTCGGTTCATCGAGGAGCAGAAGCGATGGCGCCTCGAGCAGCATCTTGGCAAGTTTCAGGCGCATCTGCCAGCCGCCGGAAAAGGCCGCAACCGGTTTGCCCATGTCCTCACGGCGAAAGCCGAGTCCGAGCAGCACCTTCTCGATCTTGCCACTGATGGCATAGATGTCGCTGCCGTCAAGCTGGAGCTGCAGCTCACCTTGGCGCTGGAGGAGGAGTTCGAACTCCCCTGAATCCGGCGCCAGAACCCGAATCCGTTCATGAAGTTCAGCCACCTCCTCCTGCAGCGCCAGAATCGGCGCAAAGGCGGTCTCCGCCTCCTGATAGAGGGACAACTCGGAAAATAGTTCGGTCGACTCCTGGGCCAGATAGCCGACGGAAAAGTGTTTGGCCCTGCTGACCACGCCGTCGTCGGTGGCGGCCTGCCCGGCCATGATCTTCAAGAGAGTGGACTTGCCGGCGCCGTTCACCCCGACCAGACCGATGCGATTGCCGCCGTAAACCTGGACCGAAATATCCTTGAACAGATGTTTGTCGCCGTAGCGGACGTCGAGATGATTAACAGACAACATATGCTATGCTTCCCCGCACCCGGTTTTTGTCCGGCAAAATGGTAAAGCGACCGGCAAAACCAAGTTCATCCAGCCTCCTGATATTTGCTCTTTTCATGCCCGTCACCGCCGACTGATCGCGTTGGGAGATATGGATGTTCAGGTTCTCCCCCGGGCCGAGCAGGGCAAGCCTGGCGCGAAGCCTTTTCAGCCAGAGCCTCGCCAGGACCAGCTCGCCGAAGGCGGGATGATAGGGGCCGGCGACATAACTCCGGGTCAGCGACTCGGTGGGCTGCAAACCCATGCGGACCACCGGGATGGCAGCACCATCCAGAAGTGTCCAGGCCCTGGCGGTAAGGGCGATGGCCCGGTTCAGACTGAGCGGCCGATAGCGATTTTCCTGAAATCGCCGTTCCAGGCCGGAGCCGGTCACCACTACCACCGGGTAGAGGCGGACAAAATCCGGCTGTAACCTGGCCGCCTCGGCGATGCCCCGCAGAAAGGAGCGACCGGTCTCCCCCGGTAGCCCAGGCATCAACTGCAGTCCCACCTGCATCCCGGTCTCTTTGAGCAGGGCCAAGGCGGTACGGCACTGATCGCCGGTATGCCCGCGCCGGGTTTCCAGAAGGACGTCATCATTGAAAGACTGGACCCCCAATTCGACCACCCCGACCCGGAACTCCCGCAGTAACCGGCAAACCGCCGGATCGATACAGTCGGGCCTTGTGGAAAGGCGAATGCAGTCAACTTTTCCGGCCGCGATATAGGGTTGGACCGCCGCCAGCATTGCCACCTGCTCGCCGCTCGGCAGACAGGTGAAGGAACCACCGTAAAAGGCCACCTGCACCGCCGCCCGGCCGGGACTACGGGCAAGCCACAAGTCGATGGTCCCGGCCACGTCAAGGGAGCTGGCCTCGTCCTTGCCGACCCCGGAAATCCTCTCCTGATTGCAGAACAGGCAGTGGTGAGGACAGCCCCGATGCGGGATAAATACCGGAATGACCAAAGGCATGGAAATCAGTGGCGGTCGAGTTTGAGGTCCGCCAGGGCGGCCGCGGCTGCCCGCTGCTCCGCCTCCTTTTTCGAACCCGCCTGCCCGGTGCCGAGCACCTGGTCGCGAAAACAGACGGCGATGGTGAAGATCTTTTGATGCGACGGCCCCTCCTCCGCGGCGATTCTGTAGGTCGGCGCCTCGTTGAATTTGTCCTGCAGTTCCTCCTGCAGTCGGCTTTTGGCATCGGCGACCAGTAACTCCTCCTTTTTCCCCTCGATGTCGGCAAGAAAGAACCGAGCCACGAAATCCGCGACTGCCGGATAGCCGCCATCCTCAAATATTGCCCCGACCACCGCTTCATAGGTGCAGGAGAGGATCGATGGCTTGCTGCGTCCCTGGGAAGAATCCTCTCCTTTGCCCAGGGCAAGGAACCTGCCCAATTCGACCGCCCTGGCCATTTTTGCCAGGTGATGCTCATTGACCAGGGAAGCCCGCAACTTGGTGAGATTGCCCTCGCGCAGCTTGCCGTAACGGTGGAAGAGGATGTGTCCGATCACCAGATCAAGGACCGCATCCCCTAAGAATTCCAGCCTTTCATTATCGTTGCCGCCCTGGTCCTGTTCGAACGCGTAGGAGGAATGGACCAAGGCGTTCTGGAGGAGGCGAAGATCGGTAAAGCGGTAGCCAAGGGTTTTCTCGAGGCTGCTCAATTCATCCTTGTTGACCCGCACCAGCGAATCAATATCCATACCCATTGAATAATATTTTCCTTGTCAAATTTTTCTGCTATGGTATAAAAGTGTCCTTCAAACAGCTGGCGGCGTAGCCAAGAGGTCAAGGCAGTGGTCTGCAAAACCATTATTCATCGGTTCGACTCCGATCGCCGCCTCCAGCAATTTCAAAGGGATTACAGATTGCATAATCTGTAATCCCTTTTTTTCGTTGGCGCGGCCGGCCGGTGGTCCCGGCGGCGAACAAGGCATTGAGGACCTTAGAAATTCATTTCTTGTTTTTTAAGAATGAATTTCGTGAAGGTACTTATCCCGTTTAACGGGAGTAGATACCCCAATTTCCCCTTCCGGTCAAGACGGTTGGGGCTGATCGGGGCGCAACATTGATTTTTTCACTCAACGGGAATACCCCAGATCTCCTCTGAATACTGTTTGATGGTCCGATCCGTCGAGAACTTGCCCATCCGCGCCACATTGAGAATGGCCTTCCTGGTCCAGGTTACGGGATCGTGGAAGGCACGGTCCACCTGACTTTGACAATCTAGATAGGATTCCAGGTCGAGGATCAGCAGAAACGGGTCATACTTGCTCATCAGGCTTTCAACCACCGGCCTGAACAGTTCCCGGTCGCCGTTGCTGAAGGAACCGTCGCTGATGCTTTCGATGATGTCATTGATCCCCTCGTTCTGCCGGCAGATCTGCTCCGGGGTGCGGCTGATATTTTTCCTCTCGAACTCCGCTTCCTCGGCGGTCATCCCGAAAATGAAGATGTTTTCTTCGCCGACCTCTTCGCGAATCTCGATGTTGGCGCCATCCAGCGTGCCGATGGTTAACGCCCCGTTCAGCGAGAACTTCATGTTGCCGGTCCCCGACGCTTCGGTGCCGGCGGTGGAGATCTGCTCGGAGAGGTCGGCCGCCGGCATGATGATCTCCGCCTGGGAAACGTTGTAGTTGGGAAGAAAAACTACCTTCAGGCGGTTCCGCACCCTCGGGTCCCGGTTGACCACATCGGCAAGCGAGGTGATCAGCTTGATGATCTGTTTGGCCCGGGAATAGGAAGGTGCCGCTTTCCCCGCGAAAATCGCGGTCCGCGGCGAAATATTTTCCGCCTCCCCGCGAATGATCCGGTGGTAGAGATGGATGAGGTGCAGGGCATTGAGGAGTTGCCGCTTATATTCATGGATCCTTTTGACCTGAATATCGAACATCGAATGGGGATCGACCGTGACCCGGCAGATTCTTCTGATATACTCCGCCAGCCGCGCCTTGTTGCCGAGTTTTATCTTCTGCCAGGCGTCGCAGAATTCCGGATCGTCGACGAAAGACTCGAGGCCGCGCAACAGCTCGAGATTGGTGATCCATCCTGCCCCGATCCGGCTGGAAATGAGCTTTGACAGTTCCGGATTGACATCGAGGAGCCAGCGGCGCGGGGTAATGCCGTTGGTCTTGGAGTTGAACCTGCCCGGGAAGAATTCGTGAAAGCCGGGGAAGATCCGCTCCTTGAGCAGCGCCGAATGGAGCTCGGCCACGCCGTTGACGGAATGGCTGCCGATCACGGCGAGGTGGGCCATCCGTACCATCTTCACCGGTCCCTCCTGGATGATCGACAGATCGCGGAGCTTCCGTTCGTTGCCGGGATATCTCTGGGCCACCTCATCGAGAAAACGCTGGTTGATCTCGTAGATAATCTGCATATGCCGGGGCAGGACCCGGCCCATCATATCCACCGACCACCGCTCCAGGGCCTCGGGCATCAGGGTATGGTTGGTATAGGCAAAGGTTTTGACGCAGATGGCCCACGATTCCTCCCAGCCCAGGCCTTCGATGTCGAGGAGCAGACGCATCAATTCCGGAATGGCGATGGCCGGATGGGTGTCGTTCAGCTGGACGGCCACCAGCTTCGTGAACTTGTCGAAGGAATTGTTCTTTTTCTTGAAGCGCCGCATGATATCCTGGAAAGTTGCGGCAACGAAGAAATACTGCTGCTTGAGCCGCAGTTCCTGGCCGGCGTAGTTGTGATCGGGCGGATAGAGTACCTTGGAAATGGTTTCCGAACTGACTTTCGACTCGACCGCCTTGATATAGTCGCCTCTGCTGAAATCAGCAAGGTCCAGCTCTCTCGAGGCATGAGCCGACCACAGCCGCATGTTGATGACGTGGTCGTTCTTATAGCCGGGCACCATGATGTCGCTGGCCTTGGCCGTCACATCCCTGGTGTTGACCCATTTCGCCCGAAATCGGCCCTTATCGTCGATATAGCCGTTGACATGGCCGAAAAACTTGACCTTAAAGGCCGGCATCTGCCGCTCAAACTCCCAGGGGGTCCCGTTCTGCAGCCAGTTGTCCGGTCCTTCCACCTGGTACCCGTCGACCAGCTGCTGAAAAAACAGACCGTATTCATAACGAATGCCGTAGCCGTAGGCAGGGATTTTGAGAGTGGCGATGGAATCCATGAAACAGGCGGCCAACCGGCCAAGACCGCCGTTGCCAAGGGCGGCATCCTCCTCCTGATTTCTGATCTCCGCCATTTCAAAACCAAGTTCCTCCACCGCCTGTCTGGCCTCGTCGAGAATTCCCAGGTTGATCATGCTGTTGCCGAGCGATCGGCCGATCAGGAATTCCAGCGAGAGATAGTAGACCCGTTTCTTTTCTTTGGCGTAAAAGGTCTTCTGGGTCGAAATCCATTTCTGAACCATCAGGTCCCGCATGGTATAGGCCAGGGCCTTATACACATCCGGGGCACCGGAACGTTCCGGATCGCGGCCCTGGAAGCTCATCAGGTGGTGAATAATATTGTCCTTAATGGCCGTGACGCTTGTCGGAAAAGGGACTGGTGGCAGAGCATCACCGATTCCCCGTTCACTCTTACTCGTAACCTGTTCCAGCACCTTCATAGTTCATCCTCCAAAAAAAAATTGCTCGTCATGCTTGCCTGACCGGGAATTCTCTGGCCGATCGGCAGCCGTTTAAGAAATCGTATTCACAGGGATCTGTCAAGCTGTAAAAAAGGGTCGAAACCGCCTTGAAAGTCGGCGAAGGCTGGGTAATACACCGCGTCTTCCCGATTCCAGGTCTCCGACACTGGACAAATATACCGAGCAGATATATGTATTGTACTGAAAATACTCCAAACAGCAATGTCGAGTTGTCAACTGCCGCAAGAATGTCGTGATTGGCGCACCCCTTCCGGCATGGTTTCGAGCGATGCAGACTCACCCCCCGCCCAACACCTGAGGCATCACCATGAACGATCGCACTCCCGGCACGGAACAAATCCCGCCGCGACCGGCGAATAAAGGACAGCTGCTCATCTACTGCATTATTTTTATCGCCGGTTTTTTGGCCGGGGTCGCCTTCACCGTATTCAAGGGAACGACGCTCGGTCCAGAGCAGATGGCCGCGGCTCCTGCCGGGCCGGAAACCAGCCAAACCGCCGAGACCCGCCAGGCCGTTGTTAATCTCGAGGCGGAAGTGACTGCCAATCCGGCAAATTTTGAGGCATGGACCCGCCTCGGCCATCTCTATTACGACACCGATCAGCCGGCCAAGGCGATTGCCGCCTACAGTAAATCCCTTGAACTGCATAAGGGCGACGCCAATTTGCTCACCGACCTCGGAGTCATGTACCGAAAAACCAACCAGTTTCAAAAGGCGATCGAATCCTTTGACCGGGCGATAAAGGAAGATCCCAGCCACATCCCCTCCCGATACAACAAAGGCATCGTCATGATGTATGATCTGAGTGATGTGAATGGCGCCATTGCCAGTTGGGAAGGACTGCTGCGGATCGATCCGCAGGCCAAGACCGCCAGCGGCGAATCCATCCGTGATCTGGTCAACAAAATGAAGGCAGGACAGGCGCCAGCGCAATAAAGGCGTATCACCCCACAAGGGGGTATAAGTACCTTCACGAAATTCTTTTCAAAAAACAAGAAAAGAATTTCTAAGGTATCTAATCGCCGGACCGAAAGAGGAGAAAGTCCATGAAATTTGAAACCCTCGCCCTCCATGCAGGGCAGCCCGTTGACCACGACACCCTTTCCAGGGCAGTGCCGGTTTACCGGACAGCCGCCTATATGTTCAAGAATACCGAGCATGCCGCCAACCTCTTTGCCTTGAAGGAATTGGGAAATATCTATACCCGGATCGGCAATCCGACCCAGGATATCCTGGAACAACGGATGGCCCGGCTCGAAGGCGGCGCCGCCGCCCTGGCCCTGGCCTCGGGAACATCGGCAATTTTCTACACCGTCATCAATATCTGCGGCCAGGGCGAGGAAGTGGTTTCGGCCAACAACCTGTATGGCGGCACCTATATTCAGTTCGACTCGATCCTGCCCCAGCTGGGGATTAAAGTGCGGATGGTCGATGCGGCCAAACCTGACAACGTCAAAGCCGCCATCAACGAGAAGACCCGGGCCATTTACTGTGAAACCCTGGGCAACCCCGCCCTGAACATGACCGATCTCGACGCCCTGGCGCGGATCGCCGGGGATCATAAGCTGCCGCTCATCGTCGATTCAACCTTTACCCCGCCCTGTCTGCTCCGACCCATTGAGCACGGCGCCAACATCGTCATCCATTCCCTGACCAAATGGCTCGGCGGCCATGGCACGGGGATCGGCGGCATTGTCATCGACGCCGCCACCTTTGACTGGCGGGATCCGAAGTTCCGGCTCTACAATGAACCCGACCCCTCTTACCACGGCCTCCGCTATGCCCATGACCTGGGCGACCTGAATTCCCTGGCCTTCATCCTGCGCATGCGTTTGGTGCCCTTGCGCAACCTCGGCGCCTGCATCAGTCCGGACAACTGCTGGATGACCCTCCAGGGCATAGAAACCCTCAGTCTGAGAATGGCCAGGCATTGCGAGAATGGCGCGGCGGTTGCCGAGCATCTCGGCCGGCACCCGGGAGTTGACTGGGTCCACTATCCCGGCCGGCCCGGTTCACCGGGGCATGATATGGCGGTGAAATATCTGAAAAACGGCTTCGGCGGGATGATTGCCTTCGGCATTAAAGGAGGCCTTGCGGCCGGGAAAAAATTTATCGACAGTCTGCAGCTGATCTCCCACCTCGCCAATGTCGGAGATGCCAAATCCCTGGCCATTCATCCTGCCTCCACGACCCACTCGCAGCTCTCCCCGGAACAGCTCCGGCAAGGCGGGATCGGGGAAGGGATGATCCGCCTGTCAATCGGCATCGAACATGTCGACGACATCATCGCCGATATTGATCAGGCCCTGACCAGGGCTGCATGACAAGGAGAAGGTACCTGTCCCCCTCAAGGGGGGACGGCAATCAATACCCCTTAAGGGTATCGCCAAGAATCCCGTTTACAGGGGTCAGGTAAGCATTGAGCTATGAATACCGCCACCAGCCAGCCGCAATCCGTCGGCATCGTTGAAAAACAGTTTCATACCTTTGCCGAACCGCCCGGAGAGCTGGTTCTCGAAAGCGGCGCCAGGCTCGGGCCGGTGACCATCGCCTACGAAACCTGCGGCCGCCTGAACACCGAAGGAGACAACGCCATCCTGGTTGCCCACGCCTTTTCCGGGGATTCTCACGTCGCCGGCCGTTACCCGACCGACCGCGAGGAAGACAAACCGGGGTGGTGGGATTTCATGATCGGTCCCGGCAAGGGAATCGACACCGACCGCTACTTCGTTGTCTGCCCGAACATCCTCGGCAGCTGCATGGGTTCAACCGGGCCGAGTTCGCGAAATCCGGCGACCGGCAACCCCTATGGCCTCGATTTTCCGATGATGACCATCGGCGACATGGTCACCACCCAGAGAGCGCTTCTCGATTTTCTCGGGGTCAGGCGGCTGCACGGGGTCATCGGCGGTTCGGTGGGCGGGATGCAGGTGCTGGAATGGTGTGTCCGCTACCCCGAGTTCACCCGGGCCGCCGTGCCGATTGCCACGACCATGCGCCATTCCGCCCTGGCCATCGCCTTCAACGAGATCGCCCGGCAGGCGATCATGGCCGATCCGAACTGGAACCAAGGCAACTATTATTCCGGCAGCAGGCCCGACCTGGGGCTTGCCGTCGCCCGCATGGTCGGCCACGTCACCTACCTCTCGGATCAGGCCATGCGCCGCAAGTTCGGGAGAAAACTCCAGAATAAAGAGAACTTCTCCTTCGGCTTCAACGGCGACTTCCAGGTGGAGAGCTATCTCCGCCATCAGGGTTCGAAATTCGTCAATCGCTTCGACGCCAACTCGGTGCTCTACATCACCAAGGCCGCCGACTACTTTGATGTAGTCGAACGTCTGGGGGGGCTGGACAACCCTTCCGACCAGACCGGAAAAATTCCTAAATACCTCGTTATTTCATATAGCTCGGACTGGCTCTACCCCACCTATCAGGCCCGGGAGCTGGTCAAGACCTTGAAACGGTCCGGGCAGGATGTCAGTTTCTGTGAAATTGAGGCCGATTGCGGCCACGATGCCTTTCTTATTCCGGACGGCCGCCTCACCGCCCTGGTCAGAGGATTTTTTGATGGTCTCGCCTGAAACCGAAAGCATCCGCTTTGACCTGCGGATCATCGCCTCCACCATCGAACCGGGCAGCCGGGTCCTCGACCTCGGCTGCGGCAACGGCGACCTGCTGGCCTGGCTTGCCGTTAATAAAAAGGTGATCGGCACCGGCATCGAGCAGGACAAAAATAAAGCAGCCTTCTGCATCAGCAGGGGCTTGCGGGTCCTTCAGGGCGATCTCAATGGCGAGGTCGACGACTACCCGGACTGCAGCTTTGACTACGTCATCCTCAGCCAGACCCTGCAGCAGGTCTTCGAACCGGCCCGTCTCCTCTACTCCCTGGCCCGAATTGGCCGGAAGGTGATCGTCAGCTTCCCCAATTTCAGCCACTACTCGATCCGCCTGCAGCTGCTGTACCATGGCATCGCCCCGAAAAACGATCAACTCCCCTATTCCTGGTACGACTCGCCGAATATCCGGGTCATCACCCTGAAAGATTTTCGTAAATTTGCCCGCGATGTCGGATACAATATTCTTAAAGAGATCGCCATCAGCACCAACCCGGCCAGCAGCGAGGGCCGGATTGTCCATTATTTCACCAATTTTCGGGCGACCTACGGCATTTATATCATAGAAAAGATCGGCAACGGCTAACGTTTACCTTCCCTCACCTCTTCGAGACAATCGATCATGTCAGACAAAAGAAATACCACCATCGACATCCTGGAAAAAATGGGCACTATCTGTGACCAT
This sequence comes from Desulfobulbales bacterium, assembly GCA_038224105.1. GTDB lineage: Bacteria > Desulfobacterota > Desulfobulbia > Desulfobulbales > Desulfocapsaceae > Desulforhopalus_A. The sequence goes on from JBBRGP010000012.1 coordinate 18,762, forward strand.
ATGGAGCTCACCAGCCACTGCCAGCATATCCAGGTCCCCAAAGTCGTCAAGGAACTGCTTTCCTCCTGGAGCACCAAGGAATGCTATGAACATGTCAGCCCGGTCGCCATTCCCTCCCAGGCGGGAATCATCGAAATAGTCGACCAGGCACGCTGCATCCTTTTCCCCGGCTACTTCACCAGGACCAAGCTGCACGCCTCCAACCTCGAGTATTATATCGGCAAGCAGACCACCGATCTCTACGACAAGGTCTCTGAGCAGATCACCATGGCCATTCGCCACGACTGCCGGCGCAACAACCTGCCCTGCACCAACTGTGAGGCCCGCAGTCATGAAAGTGCCCTGGCCTTTATCGAGTCCCTGCCGCGGGTCGCGGCGATCCTGGCAACCGACATCCGCGCCGCCCTGGAAGGCGATCCGGCGACCAAAAGCCCGGACGAGATCATCTTCTGCTATCCCGGACTGCTGGCGACCCTGGTCTTCCGTCTGGCCCATGAGCTGTACCTCCTCAAAGTGCCGATCATGCCCCGGATCATGACCGAGTATGCCCACTCCAGGACCGGTATCGATATCCATCCAGGCGCCACCATCGGTACCGGATTTTTTATCGATCACGGCACCGGCGTAGTCATCGGCGAGACCACCATCATCGGTAACAACGTCCGGCTCTACCAGGGCGTCACCCTGGGGGCGCTGTCTCTGCCCCGTGACGCCGGGGAGAAGATGCGCAACATGAAACGGCATCCGACCATCGAAGACGATGTCATCATTTATGCCAACACCACCATCCTGGGCGGCGAGACGATCATCGGCCAGGGAGCGACCATCGGCGGCAACATCTGGCTGACCGGCAGCGTCCCGGCCGGCACTAAAGTGCTGTTGAAACGGCCGGAGCTGATCTACTCAAATTCCCTGTAATCCCCGAGGGCCAACAACTCTTTTTGAGGGCATCATCATGGTACAGACCATTCTCGAGAGCACCGGCAACACCCCCCTTCTCACCCTCGCCACCTTTTCCGCGGCGACCGGGACGACCATCCTTGGCAAACAGGAATCGCGGAACCCGGCCGGCAGTGTCAAATGCCGGATTGCCGTATCGATGATCGAAGCGGCGGAACGCCAGGGAATGATTAATCAGGGGACGACCGTCATCGAACCAACCAGCGGCAACACCGGTATCGGTCTGGCCTTTGTTTGT